>WFQA01000305.1 GCA_015487255.1 Paracoccaceae bacterium
ATGGCGATGTGAAGATCATCCCCGAGAGCGGCGAGAAAACCTATTACCACTGGCTGGAAAACATCGAGCCGTGGTGCATTTCGCGGCAGCTATGGTGGGGGCATAGGATTCCGGTTTGGTATGGGCCTGACATTCCACAAGGGGGCTTTCTTAACTCTAAGGATGATGAAGGCGCGCAGCCTGTCATGTTCTGTGCAGCAAGCGAAGAAGACGCGCTGAAAAAAGCGCAAGAGCGTTATGGGTCGACCGTTCAAATCGAAATTGAGGATGCGGACGATAATCACCGCCCCTCATATGATTATACTATTCCGGCAGCTTTAGAGAATGGTGGAGGTCAGGTTACGAAGGTCACATTGTATCGTGATCGCGACGTCCTCGACACATGGTTCTCCTCCGGCCTCTGGCCTATCGGCACCCTTGGCTGGCCTGCTGACACCGATGAAATGCAAAAGTATTTCCCCACCAATGTGCTGATCACCGGCTTTGACATCCTGTTCTTCTGGGTCGCGCGGATGATCATGATGCAGCTCGCGGTGGTGGATAAAACCCCCTTCCACACCGTTTATCTGCACGCCTTGGTGCGTGATGAGCACGGCAAGAAAATGTCCAAATCCACCGGCAACGTCATCGACCCGCTGGAGATGATCGACGAATTCGGCGCCGATGCCGTGCGCTTTACCCTGAGCGCCATGGGCCGGGACCTGAAGCTGAGCAAAGAGCGCTTCATCGGCTATCGCAATTTTGGCACCAAGCTCTGGAACGCCGCCCGCTTTGCCGAGATGAACGAATGTAAGCCCGGCAGTTTTGACCCCGCATCGGCAACCCAGACGGTGAATAAATGGATCATCGGCGAAACCGTGCGCGCCCTGCACGCCACCGATAAAGCGCTGGAAAACTACCGCTTTTCCGATGCATCAATGGGGCTTTACGCCCATGTCTGGGGCAAGCTCTGTGACTGGTATGTGGAGTTTGCCAAGCCGCTGTTTCAGTCCGATGACGAGGCCGTAAAGGCCGAAACCCGCGCCACCATGGCCTGGGCGATTGACCAGAGCCTGATCATGCTGCATCCGGTCATGCCCTATATCACCGAGCAGCTCTGGGGCGATATCGCCGCACGCAAGAACATGCTGGTGCATCAGGACTGGCCGGAATTACCGGAAAGCCTGATTGATGAAGCAGCGGACCGCGAGATGAACTGGGTGATTTCGCTGATAGACAGCATCCGCTCGGTGCGGGCTGAAATGCGGGTGCCTGCCGGGGCCAAAATTCCGATGGTGCAGCTTGAGCTTGATGAAGCTGGCCAGGCCGCGCTCAAAGGCAACGCTTTGCTGATCCGTCGCTTGGCGCGGCTCTCTGATGTTTCGCTGGCGGCAGAAGCGCCAAAAGGAGCAGTGACCGTGGCGGTGCAGGGCGGCACCTTTTGCCTGCCTTTGGCTGAGATCATTGATCTGGATGCCGAAAAGGCGCGGCTGAGCAAAACGATGGACAAGCTGGCCAGGGAAATTGGCGGGCTGAAGGGCAAGCTGGGCAATGAGAAGTTCCTCGCCAAGGCCCCGGAAAAGGTGGTGCAGGAAAACCGCGAAAACCTTTTGCGCGCCGAAGGTGAGGCCGGGCGGCTGGCCGAGGCGCTCAAGCGGCTGGAGGCATTGGGTTAAGTCTGGTCAGAGGAGTTGAAACGGTTATAGTGAGGTCATGTCGTCATTATCCCAGTTCGAGATCTTGTTGCCGGAGTTGCGTGCCTATGCGCGCTCGGTTGCCAATACGGCCGATGATGCCGATGATCTGGTGCAGGACGGGATAGAGCGGGCCTTGCGCGCCAAGGGGCGGCCCGAGGCGCTGGAGGCGCTCAGGCCGTGGATGTTTCGGGTGATTCGCAACCTGAATATCGACGAGCACAGAAAAAGACGCGTCAGAATGGAATATTCCAATGCCCAGACACGTTTGTTAGATGAGACCAGCGGGCAGGGAGACACGGCGCAACATGTGATGATGCGGATCGCTTTTGAGAAATTGCCGTCATCAACCCGCGAGGTGTTGTTTTTAATCGATGTCATGGGGTTGAAATATAGCGAGGCGGCCGTGGTGATGGAGGTGCCGCAAGGCACGGTAATGAGCCGGATCAGCCGGGCGCGGCGCAGCCTTTTGGCGTTGATAGGCGAAGGATGACAGGTTACAGGGATAAAATGAGCAAAGTGAATGATCAGGATTGGGAATTGCTGAACGCCTATCACGATGGGATGTTGGCAGCAGACGCGCAGGAGGCGCTTGAGGCACGGCTGGCCGGCGAGCCTGCGTTGCAGCATGGCCTGGCGCAGATCAAGCGCCTGTCTGTCGGGTTGCGGCGCCTGCACCCTGCCGCCGGGCAGCCGGTGGTGATAGCCCGGCCCAGAAAGCGGCGCTATTTCGGGGCGCTGGCGCTGGCGGCATCGGTGGCGGCGGCGGTTATTATAACCGGCGCGTTTTATAACCGGCAGGTTGCGCACCCTCAATCCCCCGCCGCGTGGCACGCGGCTTTTGTGGCGCAGGGGTATCAGGTGTCGGATTCAGGGCGCGCCCAACCCGCCGGCCTGTTTGGCACCAAAGGCGTGCCGGACCTGAGCGCCGCCAACCTGACACTGGTGGACCTGCGCAGCGATGAAACCGGCGCCATGGCCCTGCATTATGCCGGGCTTAACGGCTGCCGCCTGACCCTGACCGCCGGCTATGATGCCGCGCAACTGGCCGAGGCCGCGCCGGAAGCGCTGATGCGCAGTGCCTGGATTACCGACGCCATTGAATATGTGGTTTTGGCCAATGGCATGGATGCGTCACGCTTTGAGGCCGTGTCCTATTTCATCCGGCAGCAGACCGAGCGCGCCTCCCGCCCCGAAACCCTGCTGGCCATGCAGTTGGCCACCGATCAGGCCACCCCCTGCACGCCAAAGGCATAACTCAATTCATCGGCGGCGGAAAGTTGGGCCGGTCGGTGTTGTAATTGGCTGCGAGGTAGTCAAGAATCGCGCTCAGATCAGGCTCTTCGATTTCCATCATCCCCTGCTCTTCCACCATCCATTCGAGGATACCCTCCCAGCCTTTACGGGTAAGTCCCTGCTGGGCGACGATGCGTTCCGAGTGGCAGGCAATGCAGCTATAATAGGTCGCCTCCACCCCTTCAGCCACAAACAGAACGCCAAATTCAGGCGGGTCTTCTGCCGGGGCCAACGGGCTGGTTGCGGGTGTGTCGGTATCTGCCTGGGCCATGCTGGCAACAATACCAAAGCACAGGGTGAGAACTGCACCAAATCTGGGTGAGCGCATGAATATCTCCTGAAATCTAGGAATTGGGTTAGTGTCGGGGCAGCGAAAGCCGCTGCCCCGTGCAAAGGTTAGCTGACGCGCAAGCCAACCCGGTGCATGGTATTGTTGAGATACCCTTTTGGGTTCCAGTCAATGGCAAAGGGCTGCATGACACCGTCATTGTCGGTCGCCCGTGCCCAGACCTCGTAATACCCCGCCTGCGGGAAGCTGACACTGGCACGCCAGTTCTGCCACGCACCGGAATTGACCGGTGCGTCCAGCTCTGCCGGTTGCCATGTCGCCCCGAAATCAATCGAGATATCCAGCTTTTCAACCGTGCGGTCACCAGCCCATGCATGGCCGCGCACTTCGGTTTCCATGCCGATCTCGGCCCCGTTGGCCGGGAAGGTCACCAGCGATTTAACCGGCATGCGCTCGATGATCACAAAATCCTCGGTTGCCACTTCCTCACCCGGAGAAACCTTGCGGTTGGGCACCCGGTAAGCCTTGCCGGTCATCTTGGCACCATCATGCACCACATCGCGCAGCTGGATGCGGTTCAGCCATTTTTGCGCGGTCGAGGCCGGCCAGCCCGGCACCACAAGGCGCAAAGGCGCGCCGTTCATCGGGTGCAGCGGTTCGCCGTTCATCTCGAAAGCGATCAGGATATTGTCGGTCATCGCCTTGGCAATCGGCACCCCGCGTGAAAGCGGCAGCTTGGTCGGGTCGCCGGACAGGTGGGTATCGGCCCCGTAATGGGCGGTGTAGATCACATTGGACTGCACCCCGGCTTTTTCCAGCACATCTTTCAGCCGCACCCCGGTCCATTCCGAACAGGCAACTGCACCATATGTCCATTGGTTGCCCCGCGCGGGCGGGTCAAAGAAACTGCGCCCGTTGCCGCCGCATTCCAGTGCCAGCGCCATGGTGACAACCTCGAACTGCTCGCGCAGGTCAGCAATGGAAAGCTCCATCGGGTTGTCAACAAAGCCGTCAATGGTCAGGGTCCATGTATCGGGGTTCATATCCTCGGGGATGATCCCGTTATTGCGGATAAAGTGGCGGCTGATCGGGGTAATGGCATCATCGAGCAGCTCGGGCGGGGTTTCCGCGTTGACCGGGCGGTCATTGAGCAGGGTCAGCCCGTCTTTGCCGCCAAGCACATCCTGGCCTGCCAGTGCCGCGGGCACCATGCCAACCGGCATATTGGCCCCAAACGGAATATTTGTGCCAACCATGGCTGCCATTGTCGCCAGCCCGGTGCGCTTCAAAAAGCCGCGCCGGCCCGGGTTTTCTTCCCGGCCCATGGTTTCATTTGCCAAATCCTCTGCGTCCACGCGCTGGATTTCGGTATTGTTATTATCTGTCGCCATTTGTTCCTCCCCTGGCATAAGCGCAGCCATTTGTTTGCTGCTGCGCAATTATGATACTAACGGCCCGGCCAGGCGGATTATTCCCGGCGCGCTGAAATTTTTTTGAAATCGGGTTTTGCCGGTAGGCGGGGTGATGCCGGGCGTTGTTTTTTGCTGCCGGGTGCGCTAGGCCGGTGGGGCGGTGATGAAAGGGATTTTGATGCAGGGACCACGGTTTACCAAACTGGCGCAGGCATTGCCGGCCGCTGTGCCTTTTGTTGGGCCGGAAACGCAGGAAAGGGCGCAGGGGGCCACTTTTGCGGCGCGGCTCGGGGCGAATGAAAACGTGTTTGGCCCTTCGCCGATGGCGGTGGCCGCTATGGTCGAGGCGGCCACGGATATCTGGAAATACGGTGACCCGGAAAGCTTTGAGCTAAAACAGGCGCTGGCGGCAAAGCACGGGGTGCAGCCAGAAAACATCGTGATCGGCGAGGGCATTGACGGGCTGCTGGGCTATCTGGTGCGGCTGCTGGTTGGCGTTGGTGACAAGGTGGTCACCACCGCCGGTGCTTATCCCACCTTCAATTACCATGTCA
>WFQA01000306.1 GCA_015487255.1 Paracoccaceae bacterium
ATCAGCCTTGCGAAAGCGGCAGGCTTTGCGGACCCGCGTTTGGTGGAGGACCGGGTGTTGAGCATTGAAAACCCTGAAATCGAGGCAAAGCTCGGGGATATCGGCTTTCATTCCGCCACTTACCGGCTGTTCAAGCTGGAAGGGCTGGAACCGGATTGCGAGGATTATGGCCAGCGCGTGACCTATAAAGGCACCATGCCCAATGGCGGGGCGGAATTTGTGCTCGACAAGGGGCATGTTTTTGCCGCCGGGCAAGAGGTGTCCGTGTGTGGCAACACGTTTAGGATGCTGGCCGAGAGCCGCTTTGCGCCATATTTCGAGTTTGACGGGGATTTCACAACCCATCACGGCATTTTTGCCAGTTGTGGTGGCGGGATGCCGTTTGACCGGGCCGCTGGCGCTGGAACTAGCTGTTGCTAGGCGGAGATCTGCTTGCTAATTGGGGGGAGGCCTTGAGGGAAATCCTGTGACCCCAAAACTTGAATTGCAAAATATTACCCGGGTGTTTGACGGGGTGACGGTGGTGGATGATCTTTCGCTCAGCCTGAAGCCCGGCGAGGTTACCTGCCTGCTTGGCCCTTCGGGTTGTGGCAAATCTACCACCCTGCGCATTGCCGCCGGGGTGGACCGGCAGGATAGTGGCCGGGTGCTGCTGGATGGCGCGGTTATCTCGGATGATTCTGTGCATCTGCCGCCGGAAAAACGCTCGATTGGCTTGATGTTTCAAGATTTTGCCCTGTTTCCGCACTTGTCGGTTGTGGATAACGTAGCCTTCGGGTTGAAATCGGGAGATAAACGCGGGCTGGCGCTAACCTTGCTGGAAAAAGTCGGGCTGAAAGGGATGGCGCAGAAATTTCCGCATCAGCTATCGGGGGGGGAACAGCAGCGGGTGGCATTGGCGCGGGCCTTGGCCCCCAACCCGGCGGTGATGCTGATGGACGAGCCGTTTTCGGGCCTCGATAACCGGCTGCGGGACGGGATTCGCGATGACACATTGGCGATCCTGAAAGAGCTTAATACGGCTGTTTTGCTGGTGACCCACGAGCCGGAAGAAGCAATGCGCATGGCCGATAACATCGCCCTGATGCGCAAGGGCAAAGTGGTGCAATATGGTGCGCCCTATAATCTTTATAACGCGCCGGTTGATTGCCGGGTTGCCGGGTTTTTCAGTGATATCAATATTATACACGGTGTTGTCAAAAATATGCAGGCCGAAACCCCCTTTGGGCAGTTCTTCACCCCCGGCCTGGTGGACGGGGCGGATGTGGAAATAATCGTGCGCCCGCAGCACCTGAAGATCGACTTTGACCGGCATGGCAAAGGCCCAAACCCAACCCCGCAAGACGGGGTGCCGGCGCGCGGGCTGGTGAAGCGGGCGCGCTTTATGGGCAACGAGAGCCTGATCGAGTTGGAAATGGAATATGACAAGTCGATCCTGAACGCGACGATTCCGGGGGTTTTTCTGCCCAAAACCGGCACGCCGCTTTGGCTGAGCCTGCGCCGGGACCGCTGCTTTGTCTTCCCTTGTGAGACCCAAAGCTCGGGTAAAGATCCGTATATGGAGAAAAAAACCGCCGATTAGCGGGTTTGGGTTTGAACCTTGCGGGGATAGGGCATAAATAAAGAGCATACATCTCAAAACGGGAGAGACAGGATGTTTAATAATATTGGCCCCATGGGCCTGGTCTTGATTGCTGTTGTGGTGCTGGTGCTCTTTGGGCGCGGCAAGATTTCCTCATTGATGGGCGAAGTCGGCAAGGGCATTTCGAGCTTCAAAAAAGGCGTGACCGAAGGCAAGGAAGAGCTGGAAGCCGCTGCCGCCGATGAAGCCGTGGACGTGACGCCGGTCGAGAAAAAAGACGAAGCTTAAGGCTCCGCATCACTTTAACTAGCGGGGATGCACCAGAATGTTTGATCTGGGCATGATGGAAATTCTTGTGATTGGCATGGTGGCGTTGATCGTCGTCGGCCCGAAAGACCTGCCGGGGCTGTTTCGCACCGTTGGCAAATTTGTCGGCAAGATGAAGGGCATGGCGCGGGAGTTTCAGCGCTCGATGGATGATGCGGCCAAGGCCTCGGGCATGGATGACGCCATGGACGGGGTGAAAGGCGCGGCAAGCGGCCTGAAAAAGGCAACCAGTTTCAACCCGGTGGATTTCAATAAGGATCTCGGCTCGATGGCCAAGGATTCGATTATGAAAAACCCAAAGCTGGATGATGACGCCAAGGCGGCAGCGGTGGCCAAGGTGGATGGCGATTCCGGCACGCAGGCAAAGGACGGGGCCGCAGCTAAGAAACCGGCTAAAAAACCGACAGCCAAAACCGCTACCAAAAAACCGGCAGCCAAAAAACCAGCGACCAAAAAACCTGCGGCTCAAAAATCTGGCGCTAAAAAGCCAGCGGCAAAAGCGGCCAGCAAGAAGGCACCCGCCAAAAAACCGGCCGCCAAAAAAACCACCAAGAAAGATGCATAGAATATGAGCGAATCCGAGGTGGAAAGCAGCGCCGCGCCGCTGATCGAGCATTTGGCGGAATTGCGCACCAGGCTAATTCGCTCGGTGCTGGCCTTTGTGGTCGGGATGCTGTTCAGCTTTACGGTTTCGCAGCAGATATTTGATTTTCTGGCCTCGCCGATCTGTGCGCAACTGATTGAAAGCACCGGCGAATGCGGGCTGATCTTTACCGGGTTGCAAAAGGGTTTTACCACGGCTTTGCGGATATCGATGTTTGGTGGCTTTATTCTGGCGTTTCCCGTTATCGGCTGGCAGCTCTGGAAGTTTGTTGCGCCGGGGCTTTATCGCGAGGAAAAGGGGGCGTTTTTGCCGTTTCTTCTGGCCTCGCCGGTGCTGTTTTTTATCGGCGCTTCCTTTGCGTTTTACGTCGTGCTGCCGCTGGCGTTTGATTTCTTCCTTGGCTATCAGAACCTGACGGTTGAGGGTGCCGAGGCGCTGGATGGCCCTTCAGCGGTTGGCATCACATTTCTGGGCACGATTGACGAATATCTCGGCCTGACGATGAAATTCGTGCTGGCCTTCGGGCTGACCTTTCAATTGCCGGTATTGATGACCCTGCTGGCCAAGGCCGGGCTGATCTCGGCCGGCGCGCTGACCACGACCCGCAAATATGCAATCGTGTCGATACTGGGGTTGGCCGCGGTGATCACCCCGCCGGATGTGGTTACGCAGATCATCATGTTCTCGGTGATTTACGGGCTTTATGAATTGTCGATCCTGCTGGTGAAGATGGTTGATAAAAAGCGCGAGGAAAAGCTGCGGGCGGAGGGCTATTATGACGACGAAGATGAAGAAGAGCCTGAGGCGGAGTTAGATAAAGCGGAAGCCGAAGCTCAAGCGGAAACCAAGAAAAAAGCTAAAAAGAAAACCAGGGCTAAAGCGAAAGAACTGCCAGGCGTGATCGAGAT
>WFQA01000307.1 GCA_015487255.1 Paracoccaceae bacterium
GGCCGGGCAGGGGCGCTTGGCCGGCTGCGGCGGGCGGTGGGGCCGGTCCAGCCTGTTGGCCAGCGCCAGCAGACACTCACCACGGGCCTGCATTTCAGCCAGCACCGCCTTGCCGCCCTGCATGCCGCCGATCAGGTTTTGCAGCCGCATCAGCCAGCGCGAGGCCACGCTCGGGGCCTCGCCATCGCGCAGGCTGCGCGAAATCACCACTTCCGCCGCGCCCATGCCCTGCTGGAAATCATGCGCCGAAAGCCCGATCTGCCGCTCGGGCAGCATCAGCCCCGCCTGCTGGCGCATCTCGCGGTTCAGCCATGGGTCATGGTTGGAAAGCTTCGGCCAGACCCCTTCGTTAAGCCCGGCCAATATCACCAGATCAACGCTTTGCACCCGCGCCTCTAGCGTGCCCCAGATGGCGATATCCGGGTGGGCCTGCAGCGGGTCATCGCGCACCTCGATCCGCGCCAGCACCGTGGCAAACAATGCGCGATACTGCGCGGCGGAATAGGCCATGCCATGGCCCGCCCCCAGCGCCATGGTCTCAAACACCCTGGCCACCTCGCGCCCGGCCTCTTTATCCCACAGCGCCGCCCCGGCCAGCGCCTCTGCCGTGCCTTGGTGCAGCGCGGCCCAATCCTTGAGCGGGCGCGGGGCGGGGTTGGCCAGCGGGGCAAAAATACCGGCCAGATGGTCCAGCCATTTTGCGCCTTCGCCATCCTTGCCCCGCCAGGCCTCGAAACCGCCCAGATCAAGCAGCATTGGCCCGCCGCGCAGGGCCTTGGCTTCAAAGCGGCGGGCAAAGCGCAAATGGGCCTTGCGCTGCTCTTTATCCGCCCCGGCGCAAAGCGGATGTTTCAGTATTTCCATCAGGTTGACCGGGGAAAGCGCCATGCCCATCGTGGCGGCGACCATGCGCAAAAACACCCCCGGCGGGGTCAGCTTTGCCGGGGTGCCGGCGCTGTCATCGGGCAGGATATTCCAGCGGTCAAGCTGGGCCGACACCCGGCGGGTCAGGTTGCGGTCCGGGGTGATCAGCGCCGCTTTCTGGCCCCGCTCCAACGCCTCCCGCAGGCGCAGGGCAATGGCGACGGCCTCCAGGCGATGATCGGGGGCGCTGAGCAGGGTCAGCCCTTGGCAGGCCACGGGCAGGCCATCGGCCAGTTTCGGGGCTTCTTGCAGCCAGTGCGGGGTTACCGGCGCCGGGCGCAAAGCCAGCGAAACCAGAGCATTGCGCGGCGCATTCCGCACCGGCTGTTCATGCCAAAGCGGCAGTTGGGCCGGATCAAAGCCAAGCTTTTGGCCCAGCGCGGCAAAGCCGAATTGCGGGTGCTCCTCACCCAGCTTGCCCCAAAGATCGCGCGGCACGGACACATCAACCCCCGGCAGCACCACCGCGCCCTGCGCCAGCCCGGCCACCGCACCCATCAACCGCGCCGTAACCGCGCGCGAGCCGGTGGAGCCGGCAATGATTACCGGCCCTTTGGGCGGGGTGCTTTCCCAGCCCGCCACCAGCTTTTCCACCGCCAGTTTTTGCCGGGCTTCCGCCCCGGCCAGCATCTGATCGGGCAGGGTTTGCAGATACTCGTTCAGAATACTCAAAAACCGCAGATTATCCTGCCAATGCCCGGAAAGCCGCCCCGGATCAATCGCCTGCAAAGCAGCAAATTCAACCCCTTCGCCGGTCATCTCGTCCAGCAGCTCCGCCAGTGCTTCAGCCAGGCCGAAGGCGGCTGACGGTGCCCCCATCTCCGGGTTGCGCTCCATATAGGCCGCCACCATATCCGCCAGCGCCAGGTGCCGCAAAAACCGGCTTTCGGCCACGGGCAGGCCCGGTGTGGCCCCAAGGTCGGAGATCACCCTGATCTCGGGCAGCAGGCAGGCAGGCCCGGCGGACAACAGCTCCTGCAGGCGCCGCTGAGCACGGCGGGTGTTCACCATGATTGTGATCCGCGCCCAGTCTTGCGGCGCTGCCCCGGCCATGCGCGCCCGCAACCCCTGCACAAAAGCTTTTGAAAAATCGCACCCCACCGGCAGGGCGTAAATGCGTGGATCGGGTTGAGGGGGGAAGATCATATTTTTCGGGCTTTCGCTATTGCGCCGGGTAATTCTGACCCGCCTGTGCTCTCAATGCAACGGTAAATTGAATATAACAAACCACCTTGATTTTGGCATTCGGGCCCCGCCTGTTACCCGCATTCTTCTTGGTGCGAAACAATGGTCCGCGTCACTGCCAGCCGATAACTACTAACCTAGGTTAGTAGTTATCGGCTGGCAGTGATAAGGGCCTCCGTTTTACAGCATGTGTATAAAGGGAAAGTAGCGGGATTGGGCGATAAGAATTTAGACGCATTACTATATGTCCATTGGCATTCATCCGCTGGGTGCTTACACTTGGTTTTTTTGTAACAGGGCTGATATGTCGATCTTTCGCTCGGATGCTGTTATCGCGCTCAAGCGCTGGCTGGAGCCGCTGCTGACCGCCTTTGTGCTGCTGCTGGCGGCGCGGCTGCTCTGGCTTGGGGTTGCCCGGCCAAGCTGGGTGTATTTTGGCCTCGGGCTGGCATTGGCCGGGGTGGGCAGCAGCCTGCTTTACTTTGCCCTGATCCGGTTGCGCTTTGGCAGCAATGGCGAGGTCGTTGGCATTGTCGAGGTGCGCGAACGCAGCATTGTTTATTTCTCGCCCCATCTCGGCGGGGATGTCAGCCTTGATGCCTTGAGCAAAATCGCCATCTCCCCCACCCGCGCGGGCAGTTATAACTGGGTGCTTTACGCGCCAGAACAGCGGCCCCTGATCATCCCGTTTGCCTCGGAAGGGGCCGACAAGCTGCTGCACGCCTTTTCGGCCTTGCCCGAACTGAGCCTCGAGCGGCTGACCCGGGCATTGAAGGCTGACAGGAATGTGATGCATGTTGTGTGGCAGCGGCCATGATCAATTGTGATCTTGCCCATTTCTGCCTTGCATGGTCAGGCCACCACACTTAAATCTGGATAAAATATCCTAACAGGGGAAGCGCCATGTCCATTCCACAATCCGGCGGCGGGGTGATCGAGCATCATGATCAACTCGCCCAGCTCATGGCTGATGGCTGCAAACCCAAAGCAGACTGGCGCATCGGCACCGAGCACGAAAAATTCGGCTATTGCAAAGATACCTTAAAACCCCTGCCCTATGATGGCGCGCGCTCGATCAAAGCCCTGCTGGAAGGGCTGCGGGACAAATA
>WFQA01000308.1 GCA_015487255.1 Paracoccaceae bacterium
CGCCAAAAAGCGCCGCACTTTCATAAACCAGAAACGCCCGGAGGCGCTTGCCGTTGGAAAGCGCGGCATAGCGCATCGCGCTGGCAATCCGGCCCTCAAGCGGCAGGGTTTGCTCAAGGCGGCGCGCCACCCGCATAGCGGCGGATTTCAGCGCCCGTTCAAACTCAGTCATAGTCAACGGCGGTGGCTCCGGTAGTCGCGCCATCCGCCCCTTTGGTGATTTGCGCGACTTTTTCCTCCGCCTCACCCAGCTTTTTCTCGCAATGTTTTTTCAGCAGGTCGCCGCGCTCGTAAAGCCTGATCGATTCTTCCAGTGGCACATTGCCTGATTCGAGCTGCCCGACCAGCTTTTCCAGCTCGCCCATCGCGTCTTCAAAGCTCATTTTTTTAATATCGCTCATGTCGAATGCTCCTGCAAGGTCTCGATATGGGCGCGCACCAGCCTGCCCAATGTGGAGAGGTTATACCCCCCCTCAAGGCTCGATACCAGACGCCCGTCGCAATGTTTTTGCGCCAGCGCGCAAAGCCGCTCAGTGGCATGGATAAAATCCTCGTCCTGCCAGTCCAGATTGGCCAGCGGGTCATCGGCATGGGCGTCAAACCCGGCCGAGACCAGCAGCAATTCCGGCTTGGAATCCTCCAGCGCGGGCAGGATCACCGCATCGAGTTTTTGCCGGAAAAGCGCGCCGGTTGAGTGTGGCGGCAGCGGGATGTTGGTGATCTGCCCATGCGCCCCGCGCTCGTTTTCCGCCCCCGAGCCGGGGTAAAGCGGCATGCCGTGGCTGGAGAAAAACCGGATATCCGGCTCGTCCCACAGGATATCCTGCGTGCCATTGCCGTGATGCACATCAAAATCCACAATCGCCACGCGCGACAGCCCATGCGCCTTGAGCGCATGCAGCGCCCCGATTGCCACCGTGCCAAACAGGCAAAACCCCATGGCTTTTTCCCGCTCCGCATGGTGGCCGGGCGGGCGCATGGCAACAAAGGCGTTGCCCACCTTGCCCTCCAGCACCATATCCACCGCTTTGACCATGCCGCCCACCGCACTGCGCGCCGCGTTAAGGCTGCCGGGGGAAAGATATGTATCCGGGTCCAGCGCCACCGTGCCAGCTTTGGGCACCCGCGCCATCAGCCCGTCGATATAGCTTTGCGGATGGGCGCGCAGAATCGGTTGATCATCCGCCAGCGGGGCTTTCAGGCGCAGCAGGTCAAGCCCGTCGGTCGCCTGATAAATGGCCTGCAGCCGCGCCGCGCATTCGGCATGGCCCTCGGGGGTTGCATGGTTAAGCGCGTCGGCATGGGTGATGAAAGCGGTTGTCATACCCCCGACCCTAAGCAATACTTCTGCATTCATCAAGGAGCCCCTGAATGCCCGAGCTACCAGAAGTCGAAACCGTGATGCGCGGGCTGATGCCGGTGATGGCGGGCCAGAAGATCAACCGCGCCTCAATTAACCGCGAAGGGCTGCGCTGGCCCTTCCCCGAGCGGTTTGCCAAGCGCCTGAAAGGCGCGCGGGTGCAAGGGATGCAGCGGCGGGCCAAGTATATCCTGATGGCGCTTGATACAGAGGAAACCCTGCTGGTGCATCTTGGCATGTCTGGCAAGGTCACGATTGACGAAAGCGGCGCGCAGCCCCCGGCCAAGCATGACCATGTGGTGCTGGATATGGAAAACGGGGTGCGGATATTGTTTAACGATCCCCGCCGCTTTGGCGCGCTGGATCTGCTTGATTCCGCCAATCTGGACAGCCATAAACTGCTCAAATCCCTTGGTCCCGAGCCATTGGGCAATGCCTTTAACCCCGAATATTTCGCGGCCAGACTCAAGGGCCGGAAATCGCCGGTCAAAACCACCCTGCTTGACCAGAAAATCGTCGCCGGCCTTGGCAATATATATGTATGCGAGGCGCTCTGGCGCGCCGGGATCGCGCCGCAATCCAGCAGCGCCGCCCTTGACCCGGCGCATATCTCCAGCCTTGTCACCCATATTCGCGATGTCTTGACCGAGGCGATAGCCGCCGGGGGGTCTTCGCTGAAAGATTACCGGCAGGCCAATGGCGCGCTTGGCTATTTCCAGCACAGTTTCGCCACCTATGGCCGCGAGGGTGCCCCCTGCCCAAAGCCCGATTGCGACGGCGGGATCATCCGCATTGTGCAATCCGGCCGCTCCAGTTTTTATTGCCCCGTCTGCCAGCAACAGGCTTGACCAAGGGGTCAGCCATGCTACACCTTTGAGGCCGAACAATTAAGGATTCCCGCATGGCTTACGAAACCATTCTTGTTGATATCGAGGATCATGTCGCGCTGATCACGCTCAACCGCCCCAAGGCGCTAAACGCCCTCAATGCCCAACTTTTGGGTGAGCTGGGGCAGGCGCTGGCCGCGGCGGACAAAGATAAAAACGTGCGCGCCATCATCATCACCGGGTCCGAAAAAGCCTTTGCCGCCGGGGCGGATATCAAGGAAATGGCCGAGCAGAGCTTTGTTGATATGTTCATGTCGGATTACTTCACCCCCGAGACCGAAGCCATAACCAAGATCCGCAAGCCGATCATCGCGGCGGTGGCCGGCTTTGCCCTTGGCGGTGGCTGCGAGCTGGCAATGATGTGTGATTTCATCATCGCCGCCGATACCGCCAAATTTGGCCAGCCCGAGGTCAACCTCGGCGTGATGGCCGGCATTGGCGGCACCCAGCGCCTGACCCGCTTTGTTGGCAAATCCAAATCCATGGAGATGAACCTGACCGGGCGCTTCATGCAGGCCGATGAGGCCGAGCGCTCGGGGCTGGTCAGCCGGGTTGTGCCGGCCAAAGACCTGCTGAAAGATGCCAAAGCCACCGCCGGGAAAATCGCCGAGAAATCCATGCTGACGGTGATGGCGATCAAGGAAAGCGTGAACCGCTCTTACGAGACCACCCTGCATGAAGGCCTGCTTTATGAGCGCCGGGTCTTTCATGCGCTTTTTGCCACGGATGACCAATCCGAGGGCATGATGGCATTTTCCGAAAAGCGCACCCCGCAATTTCGCGATAAATAGCCGCAAGAGTGTTGACTCTCCGCCCGCGCGGCGGTAGAGCAACGCTTCATCGAATGATACGAAAAACCGGATACTGACATATGGCCAACTCGCCCCAAGCAAAAAAACGTGCGCGCACCGCTGAGCGCCGCGCCGCGATCAATAAAAACCGCCGCACCCGGATCAAGACTTTTATCCGCCGGGTTGAGGAAGCCATTGTTGGTGGGGATCAGGCCAAGGCCGCCGAGGCGCTCAAAAACGCCCAGCCCGAAATCATGCGTGGCGTAACCAAGGGCGTTTGGCACAAAAGCACCGCCAGCCGCAAGGTTTCGCGCCTGGCCAAACGTGTGAAGGCGATGGTGGCTTAATTCAGCCCCTTTTTTCGGTTTGGTAAAAAGCACGCTTTTGGCGTGCTTTTTTATTTGACACAAAAAAGACAAAATTCTGTGATTCGCGCTATTGCCCGAATCTGGAGCCTTGGTATAGCCTGATCCCAAGCTTGGCGATCTGCCGCATTCTGCCCGAAAGCGCCGTCGAAACATCTGTGATTGACCCTTCGAAACCCGTTTTTCGATGCTGATACCTGTGGTTTCATGCCTTGCCAAAAAACAAAAATCCGCCCAGGGCAGGGCGCGCCACAACATGGGACAGCAGGGATATAAATGGACACCATAGATCATATAGATTGCTGGGGCCGGATCAGAACCGAGTTGCGCAGCTCCATCGGGGTGGATGCATTTAATAACTGGATAGAGCCGCTGGGCTTTTTGGACATAGTATCCGGCATGGCCCGGTTTTCCGTGCCAACCAGATTTATCGGCAACTGGGTATCACGCAACTATGCCGATATAATCATCCACCTGTTCAAACATGAGAAAGTAGAGATTTCACGGCTTGGCTTTGAGGTTCTCCAGCAGGGCAAGCCAGAGCAGAGCAAGCCACAGGCCGCGCCAGCCAGGCAAGCGGCATCCGCCCCGGAGCCCACGCTGGTTTCCGCGCCGCTGGACAGCCGCTATACCTTTGAGCAATTTGTGGTTGGCACCCCCAACGAGCTGGCCCATGCCGCCGCCCGCCGGGTGGCCGAGGGCGGGGTGGTTTCGTTTAATCCGCTGTTTCTTTATGGCGGGGTTGGCCTTGGAAAAACCCACCTGATGCATGCGATTGCCCATGAGGTGCGCGCCAGCAGGCCCGGCGCGCGGGTGCTTTTCCTTTCGGCTGAGCAATTCATGGTCCGCTTCGTGCAGGCGCTGCGCTTCAAGGATATGCACGCCTTCAAGGAGCAGTTGCGCTCGGTGGATATGCTGATGGTGGATGATCTGCAATTCATCGCGGGCAAAAACTCAACCCAGGATGAGTTTTTCCATACGTTCAATGCGTTGGTCGAGCAGGGCAAGCAGATCGTGATTTCTGCTGACCGTTCGCCGGGTGAGATCGAAGGGCTGGAGGAGCGGATCCGCTCGCGCCTGCAATGGGGGCTGGTGGTGGACCTGCACCCAACCAATTATGAGCTGCGCCTCGGTATTTTGCACGCCAAGGCCGAAGCGCAGGGGGATATTCACCCCAATGTCGGGCTTGATGTGCAGGTGCTGGAATTTCTGGCGCACCGGATCAGCTCCAATGTGCGGGTGCTGGAGGGTGCCTTGACCCGGCTGTTTGCCTTTGCCGATCTGGTGGGCCGGGATATTACCCTTGATATGGCGCAGGAATGCCTGGCCGATCTGCTGCGCATGTCCGACCGCAAGGTCACGATCGACGAGATCCAGCGCAAGGTGGCCGAGCATTATAACCTTCGCATCGCAGACCTGCTCTCGCCCCGCCGCGCCCGGGCTGTGGCGCGGCCCCGGCAGGTGGCGATGTATCTGTGCAAATCCCTGACCTCGAAATCCCTGCCGGAAATTGGCCGGAAATTTGACGGGCGCGACCACACCACCGTGATTCACGCGGTGAAGCGGGTGGAAGGGCTGAAGCAGTCCGATAGCCAGATCGCCGACGATGTGGAGCTGTTGCGCCGGTTGTTGGAGGAATAGGTGCGTGGAGACCACGCACCCTACGGGCTGATGGTTGCTGTTTTGCCATGTGTTTCCGAACCGGGGCATGGGTATAGCCCCAACTATCCCTTGAACTTCCCGCACTTTCCGCTAGGGTGATTTTCCAATAAAACCAAACGCGGTGAGGATAATGAAAGCCAGTATCGAACGCTCCGCCCTCCTGAAAGCCATGAGCCGTGCGCAGTCGGTTGTCGAGCGGCGCAATACCATTCCCATCTTGGCCAATGTGCTGATCGAGGCCGAGGGGGAGACGGTGAATTTTCGCGCCACCGATCTGGATATCGAGGTGATTGATAAATGCCCGGCCTTGGTCGAGCAGGCCGGGGCCACCACCGTGCCCGCCCATATGCTGCACGAGATCGTGCGCAAACTGCCCGACGGGGCGATGGTCGAGCTGCTGGATGACGGCGCTTCGGGCCGGATGGAGATCACCGCCGGGCGCTCGCATTTCAGCCTTGCCACCTTGCCACGCGAGGATTTTCCGGTGATGGCCAGCTCGGAATACGAGTGTAATTTCGCCGCCAAGGCCCCGGTGCTGCGGCGCTTGTTTGACAAGGCCAAATTCGCGATTTCCACTGAGGAAACAAGGTATTACCTCAATGGCGTTTACATGCACGCCGCGCAGGGGGCGGAGGGGCTTTTGCTGCGCTGTGTGGCAACCGATGGCCACCGGCTGGCCCGGATAGACACTGACCTGCCCGTTGGAGCCGAGGAGTTGCCCGGCGTGATTGTGCCGCGCAAAACCGTGGGCGAGCTGGGCAAACTGCTGGGCGATGACGAGGCGAGTATTGCCGTTTCGGTATCGGAAACCAAAATCCGCTTTGCCACGCCGGAAATCACCCTGACCTCCAAGGTGATCGACGGCACTTTCCCCGATTACACCCGCGTGATTCCCACCAACAACACCAAGCGCCTTGAGGTGGATGCCGCCGAGTTCGCCCAGGCGGTGGACCGGGTTTCCACGGTTTCCTCCGAGCGCTCCCGTGCGGTCAAGCTGAGCCTTGACGAGGACCGGCTGGTGCTCTCGGTCAATGCCCCCGATAGCGGTGCGGCGGAAGAGGAGCTGGCGGTGGCCTATGGTGACGAGCACTTGGAGATTGGCTTCAACGCCAAATACCTGCTGGAAATCGCCAATCAGGTTGATCGCGAAAATGCGGTGTTCATGTTCAACTCCTCGGGCGACCCGACCCTGATGCGCGAAGGCAATGATGACAGCGCGATTTATGTCGTGATGCCGATGCGGGTGTAGCATTTTGTCTGAGCGCAATTTATTCCAAAAACCGGTTCCCACTTTTTGGATTGCGCTTTAATGCCCGAACTCGCCATTACCGCGCTGCAACTTTCGCATTTCCGCTCCTATAAGCATGCGCGCATTGAGCCGGATACAGGTATCACAGCGC
>WFQA01000309.1 GCA_015487255.1 Paracoccaceae bacterium
TATCTCCACCGAAGTATCAGCAACGATATTCCGGTCGCGAATCAGGTAGATGCGTGCGGTATAATCACCCTCGATCAGGTTGGCCGGCAGTTGAATACTGGCATTGAAAAGGGTTTCCTCATTCAGGCTGATCACCCCGTCACGCTCGGCATAAAGCCCGTTATCGAGCCGGATACGGGTTATCGCCTCGCTGAATTCCGCCGCGTCGGCACCGGGGTTTTCCTTGGCCTGGCGGCGGATCGCATAATCCAGCCCAATGGCAAAATCGCGGCGGTCGCCCTCGTTGAGGATTTCATCCAGAGGGCCGGTGCTGACCACGGTAAAAAAGCTTGGCACCGCCTCAACCTCGACCGCTTCCGCATTAAGCCAGATCCCAAAGCGCTTTTCTTTCTTGCGCACCACGGTGGATGCCAGCGGGCCTTCGACCACAATCGCCACATCGAGCGGGGCCAGCCCTTCGGCCATCGGCCCGTCGCGCTTGACCGCGCCAAATACAAATATCTCGGAACCGGCAAAATTGGCGGTAATCGCCACGCGGTTCTGGCTGAGATCAACCACCACCGATTCTTGCGCCATAAGCGGCGTGGCCAGAAAGCTGAGAGCAAATATGAAGTTACGCAACATCCCTATTCCCCCGCGCCAATGGAAAACAGCTCGGAAGGCATGATCAAAAGATCAAGTGCCAGCTTGGCGCACATCGCCAAAACCATGATCGCCAGCAATATCCGCAACTGCTCGGCCTTCAGCTTCACCCCGATACGCGCGCCAACCTGTGCCCCGATCACCCCGCCGGTCAGCAAAATCAGCGCCAGCACCGCATCAACGGTAAAGTTTTGCATGGCGTGGGAGAGCGTGGTGTAGGCGGTCACGAAAATAATCTGGAACAGCGAGGTGCCAACCACAACCTTGGTGGGCATGCCCAAAAGATAGATCATCGCCGGCACCATGATAAAGCCGCCGCCAACCCCCATGATCGCCGCCAATACCCCAACAACAACCCCAACCAGTAGCGGCGGGATAACGCTGATATAAAGCCCCGAGGTGCGAAAGCGCATTTTGAACGGCAAGCCGTGAATCCAGTTATGGCGTTTTTTGCGTGGCAACACGCCGGGCTTTTTGGATTTGCGGATCGCATTCAGGCTTTCGACAAACATCAACGAGCCGATAACCCCCAGAAACACCACATAAGAAAGCGTGACCAGCAGCTCGACCTGCCCGATGCTTTTGAGGTATTTGAATACCCACACCCCAACCGTCGCCCCGACAAGCCCGCCAACCAGCAGCACCGTGCCCATTTTGAAATCCACGGTTTTGCGCTTGAAATGCGCCAACACCCCGGAAAAGGACGACGCCACGATCTGGTTGGCCTCGGTCGCCACCGCAACCGCCGGCGGAATGCCGATCATAAACAAAAGCGGGGTCATCAAAAAACCGCCCCCTACCCCGAACATGCCCGAAAGCACACCAACCAGGCCGCCAAGACCCAATAAAAGGAAAATATTCACCGATACTTCGGCAATGGGAAGATAGATTTGCATGGGTTTGTCCACTTGAATGTGAGGCATTTCCTTTACAACACAAAATTTGAATATATTACCCCACCCCCCTGCGACAAATCGGAACAGTTACGCGGTGGTGCTGATATATCTTTCCAGTATCCGCGCCAGCTTGGCCGCCCCGACCGGGGCCATATCCTTGGTATGCTGGTGCGAAATATGCTCGCTACCCAAACCGGCCGCCATATTGGTGATAGCAGATATCGCCGCAACTTTCAGCCCAAAAAACCGCGCCAGAATAACTTCGGGCACGGTGGACATGCCCACCGCATCCGTGCCGAGAATTTTAAGCGCGTTGATTTCGGCCGGGGTTTCAAAGCTCGGGCCGGAATACCAGCTATAAATGCCGGATTTAAGCGCAACCCCTTCCGCCATCGCCGCCGCGCTGAGGGCCGCGCGCATATCCGGGCAATAGGCGTTGGTCATATTGACAAACCGCGCGTCGGTTTCCTCACCGATCAGCGGGTTAAGGCCGGAAAAATTGATATGATCCGAGATCAGCATCAGTTCCCCGGGCGGGATATCAGGGCGAAACGAGCCGGCGGCATTGGTCAGGATCACCCGATCCGCCCCCAGCGCCCTGAGCAGCTCAAGCGGTATGCGCATTGCATCGGCCTGCCCGCGCTCGTAATAATGCATCCGCCCGCCAAACACTATCACCCGCTTGCCCCAGAGATCACCGATAACCAGCCTGGCCGGATGCCCCGAAACCGCGCTGACCGGAAAGCCGGGCAGGTCGCTATACTCAAAGGCCACACCCTCGACCAGCTCAGCGATTTGCCCCAGCCCCGAGCCAAGGATCAGCCCCAGTTCAACCGGCGCCCCGCCCGCGCCCGCGCGCAGCAGGGCCAGCGCTTCACCGCTCTTTGACATAGGGCTCGCCTCCGGCCTTGGGCGGGATCGCCTTGCCGACAAACCCGGCAAGGATGACCACGGTTAAAATATAAGGCAGCGCCTGCATGAATTGCCCCGGCAGCACAAAAACACCCAGATCAACGCTCTGATAGCGATTGCCGATCGCCTCCAGAAAGCCAAACAGCAAGGTCGCCCACATGGCGGGGATCGGCTTCCACTTGGCAAAAATAAGCGCAGCCAGCGCGATAAAGCCGCGCCCGGCGGTCATATCCTTGCCAAAACCGGCCGCCGCGGTGCCAAGGCTCAGATAAGCCCCGGCCAGGCCACACAGAATGCCGGTGATGATCAGCGCCGAATAGCGCAGTTTCACCACCGAGATACCGGCAGTATCCACCGCGCCCGGGTTTTCGCCAACCGCACGCAGGCGCAGGCCAAAACGGGTGCGGTAAAGCACCCACCATGTCAGCGCCACAATCAAAAACCCAAGGTAAACGATGATATTATGCCCCGAAATCAGGTCATAATAGATTTTGCCAATCACCGGCACATCACGCAGCGCCTCGGCAAAAGGCAGGGTGATCGGCTCAAAGCGCTGGCCATCCCGCAATTGCGGGGTTTGCCCGCCCATCCTAAACCAGTATTGCCCGAGCAAAACCGTGATCCCGGCCGCAAAGAAATTAACCGCCACACCGGAGATCAACTGGTTGCCGCGCAGGGTGATCGAGGCAAAAGCATGGATCATCGACAGCAGGATCGAGGCAACAATCGCCGCCCCCAGCCCAACCCAGACCGCCCAGCCGCCCATGCCCCAGCCGCCTTCAGCCACCGACATGCCGGCAAAAGCCGCAAAAGCGCCGCCGGCAAAAGCCGCCACCAGCATCTTGCCCTCCAGCCCGATATCAAAAATACCGGCACGCTCGGAATACAGCCCGGCCAGGCAGGCCAGCATCAGCGGAATGGCAAA
>WFQA01000310.1 GCA_015487255.1 Paracoccaceae bacterium
CTAAACATCGCCAGCAGGCAAAACGGCCCGCCATTTTGCGCCAATGCCAACCGGAAAAACAAAGCGGCGGTGCGAAAGCGCAGCATCCGTGCCAGCACATAGTGGCTGGACGAATTTATCAGGTGAAACTGGCGCAAAGCCGGACGGTTTTTTTCAACCGTCGCGAGTTAAGGCAGTCAAATTCGTTTTTGGAGGCCAATACATTGATCAATCTGATATCATCAACCCGCCGGCAGGCGCAGATCGGGTCAAATGCCGTGGCCCCCATGGCGCTGACTGTTTTGAGCAAAAACGTGTCATTGGCATAAACCGTCGAAAAAGCGATCGCGATTTCGGCTTGCAACGCCTCACCCATGCCAAGCGCATATACCCCGCCAACACTAAACCCCATCACCACCCGGCGGGCATATTTTTTGGTATGAAATCTTTGTGCGATATTGGTGCTTACCTCGCAATGATGCAGGCCAAAGCCCGATATACCTGCGCGGTAATAATGCTGCGCCCGCCACGAATAACCAGCACATCCTTTGGGCCGGGGGGCAATAGCTGGATGATTACCGCCAGGGGAAGGAAGAATTGCGCCTCGCCCCCGGCAAACAGGATATAGATGGTTTTATCACGCCGATCAGCCCCCGGTTGCCGGTAGAGCCAGTTATCATTGCCCATATCCTTGGGCGATAGTTGCGGCTTGTTGGCCGCCCGGCGTCGCGCCGGGGCGGTCATGTATTTATAGCACGGCGCAAGCTTGCAAAGCGCCTTGCCGCCGATTTCATCCAGCTCGAGATAAAGCGCGGTCAACGCCCCGGGTGGCAAGGAGTTGCTGGCCTTTTGCAGCTGGTATTGCTGCCGTATGGGCCGGTTGGTGGCCCGGATAGCCGCCAGATAAGGCGCTGCCATTTCCATTTATTGCGCCTGTTTCTGCTCTGCCAGCCATTGGCTGAAGCCCAGGAATGTTGCGTTATCCAGCAGGTCGGAAAACTTGACCTCGACATCCAGCGCCTCCTCGACCCGCATGCAGAACTCCACCAGTTTAAGGCTGGAATCCGACAGGTCACGAAAGCTGTAATCCGGCTGGCTGACCAGATCGGTGATCTGCGCCGAGAATTGCGGCTTGAACAGCTCCTCCACGATCCGTGCCAATGTTGCTTTTATCGGCTCACTCATTCTCCACCTCAATGGTTAACTCACCTGGATACTCGAATATTTTTCTGGGCGCTTGACTTACCCCGATAAAGCTGACCCGCCGCTGGTTTTTGCGCATATCGGCAACCACCCGCTGCCAGAGCGAAAGCGAAAGCCCCCTGCCAAGGCAGGCGTGGCGGCCGGTGCCAAAAATATGGCTCGGGTTGGCTCCATCTTCATGCAGACACCGGGTCAGGTCAATCTCAAACAGCCGCACCTCACTCACCCCACCCCCGAGATCAACCGGGGCTTCGCGGCACTCGCGGGCAATCGACAGCAAGCCCGTATCGGGAAAATGCGCCGCCCAGCCCAGTGTCGATACCCGCTGCTGCCGGGCCGTTTTCAGCAACCGCAAAAAGCTGTTGGCCATTGTGGCGGCCAGGGGTTCCGCCCCCATGGTGGCCACGGCCATTCTGATGCCACGGCGCTCATCGCTGTCATCGGGAAAGCGGGTTTTTGCCATGGCATGAAGCCGGGTGAGGCTTTGATCAATCTCGCGAAAGGTTTTCAGGCTGTTATTGCCCGAAAGCATAGCCGTGGTGCCTTTGATGAAATCCAGACCGGAGGTCGATATTGCGGTTTTTCAATGATCGGCACGATCAGCGCCGAAATCAGCTCCAGCCTGCCGGGTTGGCGAAAACGGCGCCTGATCAGTGCCATGGCTTCATCCTCGAAAACCTGTATTTCATCTGCCCTTTCCCGCAAGGCACCTGCAGCGGTCCGGTTGCGCCAGGCATTAGAAGGCGCGATGCAGTAATACTTTTTGTTTTCAATAGGCACAGGGCAAATACCGTCAAAATAAAGTGCTGGCCGCCCGCCGATCCCAGCCGGTGGCGCAGGCATATCCATGGGCGATTATCGCGCAGTGCCATCCCGGTATTGCCCCAACCGCGCAAACAACAGCTCGTAAAACGCCGTATCGTCGACCTCACGCATGAAAGTGGCATTGGCCTGTCGCCCGCTTACCCGCCACCAGTCCACCACCGTCATGCCCCGGGTCAACTCGGATGAGGTCTCGATCTCGATATTTACCTCACGACCAGCGTAAATTTCCGGTTTCAGCAAATAAGCGATGACATTCGGATCATGCAGCGGCGCACCTAGGGAGCCGTATTTCTCCATATCAAAACGCTCAAAGAACCCGAGCATTTCAGCGGTGAAACGGCCAACCTTGTTGCCGATACCAGCAAAGCGTGCCACCCGCTCGCGCGTGGTCAGGGTTTTGTGGGTCAGGTCCAGCGGCATCACCACCAGCGGGATGCCCGAGTCAAACACCAGCCTGGCCGCATCGGGGTCGACATAGATGTTGAACTCCGCCGCCGGGGTGATATTGCCACCCTCAAAACAGCCGCCACCCATCAGCACGATCTCGGCAATATGCGCCGCGATATCGGGGGCTTTTTTAAGCGCCAGCGCGATGTTGGTCAGCGGCCCCAGTACGGCAAGCGTCACCGCCCCGGCGCGGTTCTCCCGCAGGGTGTTGATGATGAAATCAACCGCGTGCTCCCGGCGCAGCGGCATGACCGGCTGCCACAGCTCCGGGCCGTTCAGCCCGGTTTTGCCATGCACATGCTCGGCGGTGACCAATGCGCGCTCCATCGGGCGCGCCGCCCCGGCAAAGACCGGCATATCCGGCCTGCCGGCCAGCTCGCAGATGATCCGCGCATTGCGCTGGGTCAGCGCCAGCGGCACATTGCCCGCAACACAGGTAATGCCCAGCACCTCCAGCTCCGGCGCGGCCAGCGCCAGCAGAATGGCCACCGCGTCATCCTGCCCCGGATCGGTATCGATGATTATTTTTCGCGCCAAACCAGCCCCCAGTGCCGGTTATTCACGCACCAGCTTTTCGTATTCTTCCGAGATCTCCCGCGCCAAAGCGCCAACCTCGAACCTGTAATCGCCGATTTGCCCGACCGGGGTAACCTCGGCCGCTGTGCCGGTCAGCCAGCATTGCTCAAAGCCCACCAGTTCGTCGGCCATGATATGGCGCTCGATCACCTCGATACCGCGCGCTTTCAACATGCTGATCACCGTTTGCCGGGTGATACCGTTGAGAAACGCATCCGGCAGCGGCGTGTGCACCTTGCCATCCTTAACAAAGAAAATATTCGCCCCTGTCGCCTCGGCAACATAGCCGCGATAATCATACATCATCGCATCCGAGCAGCCCTTGACCTCGGCCGCGTGTTTGGACATGGTGCAGATCATGTAAAGCCCCGAAGCCTTGGCAAAGCACGGAATCGTGGCCGGATCAGGCCGCCGCCATTTGGAGATATCTAGCTTGGCGCCCTTGAATTTGGCATCGCCATAATAATTGCCCCATTCCCACACCGCCACCGCCATGCGCACCGGGTTATTGGCCGCCGCCACCCCCATATCGGTGCCCGCGCCGCGCCATGCCAGCACCCGCACATAGGCGTTTTCCAGCCCGTTGGCCTTCAGCGCTTCATATTTGGCCGCCTCGATCTGCTCAACCGTATAAGGGATCGGCATATCGATATACTCACCCGATTTCAGCAGCCGCTCGGAATGCTGCACAGATTTGAAAATCTTGCCATTATAGCAGCGCTCGCCCTCAAAAACCGAAGAGGCGTAATGCATGGCATGGGTGAGCACATGCACATTGGCCTGCCGCCACGGCACCATTTCACCATCAAGCCAGATAACCCCGTCGCGATCATCATATCCGTTTGTCATATTTCTTCCTCGTATTTCCATTTATTGCGAAAAGTGCGCGCATATCGAAAGTTTATTACGTATTTCCTAGCATTCCGCGCTTGGAATGTCAACATAGCTGACATAAACTGTGATCAAAATAAATGTAAGGGCGGCCATGCAAAATCCGAATCGCAGCGACCAACTCCTGTTTCTGACCGACGAGCAGTTGCGGCAGGGTATCGAGATGATGTTCTTTGCCTATCGCGGCTTTACCGCTTACCCGGACCGGATACTGGCCACCCATGGCTATGGCCGCGCCCATCACCGCGCCATTCACTTTATTGGCCGCAAGCCCGGGCTGACCGTCTCTGAGTTGCTCGACATTCTGGGAGTGACCAAGCAATCGCTCAACCGGGTGCTGCGCGAATTGGTCGATAACGGGCTGGTGGAAAGCCGGATAGGCAAGAAAGACCGCCGCCAGCGCAATCTTTACTTGACGGCGGAAGGCAAAGGGCTGGAAAAAGAGCTTTCCAACGCCCAGCGGCAAAAAATGCGCCGGGCCTATTCCGCCGCCGGGCCAGAGGCGGTGCAGGGGTTTCGCACCGTGCTCAACGCGATGTTCGAGCCGGAGGCTGCCACCCAGATACAGGCCCTGCTGAATGGGGGCGATGATGGCGCCTGACCCGCACGGCGCGCATCTGCTGATTGTGGATGATGATAGCCGCATTCGCACATTACTGGCAAAATACCTCGGCAAAAACGGCTATCTGGCCACCACCGCCCGCGATGCCGCCCATGCCCGCCGCCTGCTGGCCGGGCTGGAATTTGACATGCTGATCGTGGATGTGATGATGCCCGGCGAAAGCGGCTTTGATTTCACCCGCGATCTGCGCCGCAGCCTGAGCACCCCGATCATGCTGCTCACCGCGCGCGGCGAGGCATCAGACCGGATTACAGGGTTGGAGGCGGGTGCGGATGATTACCTGCCCAAGCCCTTCGAGCCGCAGGAATTGCTGCTCCGGGTCAATGCGATTTTGCGCCGCGCCCCGGCTGAAAGCCAAAAACCGACACCGCCACAAAACCTGCATCTGGGAGCTTTCCGCTATGATATAGCGCGCGGCGAGCTTTGGCATGACACGCAGATCATCCGCCTGACCAGCACCGAAAACGCCCTGATGAAGATTTTTGCGCGCAACCCGGGCGAGACCATGTCACGCAGCAAGCTCGTTGCGGCGCTGGGGCAAGGGGACTCGACTGCGCAGGAGCGGGCCATCGATGTGCAAATCACCCGCCTGCGCCGCAAGATAGAGGCCGACCCGAAATCCCCCCGTTACCTGCAAACCGTTCGCGGGGTAGGGTATATGATCGTGCCGGAATAGGGCAAGCTGGCCCTTTCGCCGCTATGGGAACCGCTACACTCCGCTCAAAAACCCGTAATTTTCTGATTTTCACTCTTTGAAGCTGCATGCCAAGACCGAGCCATATCCCTCAACCGTTATCATAACTACTAACCTAGGTTAATAGTTATGATAAGTGAGTATTAAATTGTTATTTATCAGGAAGTTATGGTTAAAATATAACATGGACATTTCAATAATATATCGTTCTATTCTGAAGGCTATCGCCGGCTTGTAATGTGCCAATTTGCCCCTACACCCCTCTTGCAAAGCGCCTGCAAACCCTTATCTTGAGCCGGTATCTCAAAAACAGGAGCAGACCATGTCTGACACATTCAGCATCGACGTCACCGTAAGCGGCGGGCTTGACGATGTTATCGAAAAAACCACCAAAGCCCTCGCCGCTGAGGGTTTTGGTATCCTCACCACGATTGACGTGAAAGCCACGCTTAAAAAGAAAATCGACGTGGATTTCCGGCCCTATACCATCCTTGGCGCCTGCAATCCGGGCCTCGCCCATCAAGCGCTGTCTGCCCGTGCCGATGTGGGCCTCATGCTGCCCTGCAATGTCACCGTTGAGGAAAATGGCGATGGCAGCTGCACCGTGCGCTTCATTGATCCGATAAAAATGATGACCTTCGCCAGTCTGGGGGACGACCCAGCCCTGGCCGAAATAGGCGCACAGGCTGGCAAAAAAATCGCCAACGCGGCCAAAGCCCTGGCCTAACCCCCGTAGAAGGTGCGTGGTCCCCACGCACCTTCCCAGGAGCTTACATATGATCCTCGTCGGTGGTGAAAACCTGATAGATTTCATCGAATCCCCCGATGGCCGCTTCACCGCCAACCCCGGTGGCGGCCCTTATAACATTGCCAAAACTCTTGCCCGCCAGGAACAGGCAGTCGGTTACCTGACCCCGATCTCAACCGACCAGATGGGCGATCGTCTGACACTGGGGCTGGAGGCATCCGGTGCCACCTTGCTTGCCCCGCGTTCCAACTCACCAACCTCTCTGGCGCTTGTTACCTTGA
>WFQA01000311.1 GCA_015487255.1 Paracoccaceae bacterium
CTTTTATCAATATCGCAAGGAAACAAGGGGATTTCAGAAGTGGTGGGCGACCCTGGAATCGAACCAGGCATGAGTCGCCTCGAGGGAGTTACAGTCCCCTGCCACACCTTGCGGCCTGTCGCCCATTCACTTCTGTGGGTTGGATAATCTGCCCGGTGCGCGGCGTCAATGGGCAAAGCTTCGGTTCGGTAAAAAATTACACCCGCCGCCGCCCGGCGCGAAAAGCCAGCAGCCAAATTCCCCCGATGCCGAGCGAGATAATCCCGTTCCAGCCGGCCATGGAAATGCCAAACAGGCTCCAGGGCACCTCGTCACAGCGCACCACCGGGGTGGCCAGAATTTGCGCCATCAGCGCCTCGGCCGACAATTTGCTGATATCACCCGATGTGCAGGTATCCGGGCCGGGCCAGAATTGCAGTTCGACCCCGGCATGGTAAAAGGCGATGGTCGCCCCCCCCAGCACCACCAGCCCGCCCAGCAGCGCAATCCAGCGGTTGGGGATGAGATATATCAGCACCCCAAGCGCAATCGCAATGCCATGGGGCCAGCGCTGCCAGATGCATAATTTGCAGGGGGCCATATCGCCGATATATTGAAAGGCAAAGGCCCCGAGCAGCATCGCCAAAGAGCCAAGAGTTGCCAAAAGAGCCAGTTTTTTCATCATAATACCTTTACCATCACAAAGCCGCCAATCAGCAAGGCCATGGCAAGGCTGAACATCAAGCCCAGCCGTTTTTCAATGAATGCTCTGATCGGAGCGCCAAACTTCCACAAAAGGGCGGCGACGATAAAAAACCGCAGCGCCCGGGCCAGAATGGAGCTGAGCACAAATACCCATATATTCAGCCCGGTAGAGCCGGACAGGATGGTAATCACCTTGAACGGAAACGGCGTGACCCCGGCCATCAGCACCGCCCAGGCGCCGTATTCATTATAGGTGGTGGAAAATTGCTCGAACTGTTCGGCCCTGCCGTAGAAATCCAGCAGGGGCTGGCCTAGGCTGTCAAACAACACCGCGCCGATATAATAGCCAAACAAGCCGCCAAGCACCGAAAAAACCGTGGCCACCCCGGCAATGAAAAAGGCGCGCCGGGGCATGGCGATGATCATCGGAATGATCAGCACATCCGGCGGAATTGGAAAAAACGAGCTTTCGATAAAAGCAATGAACGCCAGCGCGTAAAGCGCATAGCGTGATTGGCCCAGCCGCATGGTCCAGTTATAAAGGCCGCGTATCATGTAAATCTCCGTTGAAATACCACTGTCTTGCATCATGTTCCGGGCACAGGGTCAAGGGGTTCGTATCAGGGTATGCTATGGGTCTCGCCTTCGCAGGGAATATATCTTATAAGGCCGGAAATGCACTCGGAGCCATCATGGACAAGCAAACCCGAATTGAATTCGCCACTATATCGCAACTGTTTCAAGCCGGAAAGGTTCGCAAGGCCAAGGCGGCGGTTTTGGCTGCCCTGCGGCGCAACCCCCGGGCATATTTTTTGCATAATATCCACGGGGCGATTGATGGCACCATGGGCAACTGGAAAGACGCCCGCAAGCACTTCCAAAAAGCCTTAAAAGTGCACCCGAAAAGCTTTGAATCGCTGCGCAATCTGGGCAATGCCGAGCGCAAATTGGGGGATTTGCAATCAGCACAAAAAAACCTGATGAAGGCAGTGCAGCTCAACCCGAGGTTTGATGCAGGCTGGTG
Organism: Paracoccaceae bacterium; assembly: GCA_015487255.1. Classification (GTDB taxonomy): domain Bacteria; phylum Pseudomonadota; class Alphaproteobacteria; order Rhodobacterales; family Rhodobacteraceae; genus UBA3077. Next base: position 1,709 of record WFQA01000311.1, read on the forward strand.
CTCGCTTGGCAATGTCTATCTAGACAAAGCTCAGATAGAAAAAGCGATTGAGGCCTATCGCAAAGCCCTACGCATCCGCCCGGATTTCACCGAAGCTGCGATTAACCTGCTGACCCATCTTGACCGCAGTAATCAGATGGATGAACTTCGCATCGCGCTGGAGGATTTTGAGCGGGCATCGCCGGGCCACCCGGTGAGCATTCTTTATAAAGGCATATTGCTGGACCGGGCCAAAGACGACCTGGCAGCGATAGAAATGCTCAATTCGGTGGAATACGAGTATCAAAAAATCCCGAATTATGCCACGCTGGAGCTGGCCCGGCTAACCCGGCTTGCCAAGATCAACGACCGGCAGAAAAACCCAGATATTGCCTATGATCTGTTTTTGAAAGCCAATCAGCTCAACAACAAGGTATTGGCCAGCCCATATGTAAACCCAAGCCGCTTCACTAAAATGTTAACGGCAAATCAAGCCTATCTGTCTTCCGGGTTTAGCCAGCAATGGGAGGTGGTTTCACAAAACGAAGAAGCGCCGGTTTTCATGGTTGGCTTTCCGCGCTCGGGCACGACCCTGCTTGATACATTTTTGCGCGGCCATAGCGACGTATCGGTGATTGAGGAGCGGCCTCTGGTGCTGGCTATGCGCACCTATCTTGGCCTGCAACAAGAGCCGGGTATAAAAACGCTGGACACCCTTTCACCTAACCAGATCAAAAAAGCGGGGTCCATCTATCTTAAAGAGATGAAAGCGGCTGGAGAGCGCACAAGGATTACTATTGATAAACTGCCGCTCAATCTCGCCTATGCCGGAGAAATATTGCGGATCTTTCCCAAAGCCAAATTCATTCTTTCCCTGCGTGACCCGGCGGATGCGGTGTTTAGCTGCTTTATGCAATCTTTTCAGTTGAATGATGCCATGGCTACATTTGATACCCCCGAAAACGCCGCCCGCACTTATGACCTATCCTTCAATATCTGGCAGCAGGCCGTGGCGGAGCTTGCCCCAACCGTTATCACCTGTAGATACGAGGATTTGATCCTTGACCCGGAGGCGAGCTTGCGGCCGATCATCGCGTTCTTGGGCATGGATTGGGATGGAAACATTCTGAACCATCTCGATGCAGCCCAGGCCCGCTCCCATATTGCCACATCGAGCTATGCACAGGTTGTGCAGCCGCTTTATACCAGCGCGGTGGCCCGCTGGACGCGCTACAAACACCTTATGCCCGAAGCGTTGGAAATTCTTGCGCCTTGGCGCGCGAAATTCGGCTATAGTGATTGACCTTCCCGCAGGGCTTCGCTAAACGATGCCTTGCGTATGCCCGAGTGGCGGAATTGGTAGACGCAGGGGATTCAAAATCCCCCGCCGCAAGGTGTGCCGGTTCGAGTCCGGCCTCGGGTACCAAAAGGGCATTTTATATTGCCCGGCGACATTTACTTCATCCTTGCGCCAGGGAAATTTATGAAGCTGTTTTCCCCGCAAAATATTCTGACATGCCAACAAATTGCCTTTACCTTAGCGGGGGCAAGCCCCCACGCGGCAAAGGCACCTTATCAGCAAAGCTGAACGGTGTCTGGCGACGCCGGTGGCCGAGCTTACGCTCGGCGGTCCATGGGGAAAGCGCGGGCTTTAACGGCCACGGATGCGGGGGTCGAGGGCGTCACGCAACCCGTCACCGATGAAATTGACACTCAGCACCGTGAGCGAGATGGCAAGGCCGGGCCAGATCACCCGTGAGGGGGATTGCGAAATATAGGTGGTGCCGTCAAACAACAGCCGCCCCCAGGTCGGGAAATCAGACGGAAAGCCCAGCCCAAGGAAGGAAAGCGCACTTTCGGTGATGATGGCCGCGGCAATGCCCAAAGTGGCCGAAACCATGATCGGAGACAGGATATTGGGCAGGATATGGCGCGAGATCACCCGCTTGGCCGGGGTGCCGATCGAATGGGCCGCAAGAATGAACTCCCGCTCTTTCAGCGCCAGCACATCGCCGCGCACAATCCGGGCGGTTTGCATCCAGCTGGTGATGCCGATGACAAACACAATCAGCAGGAATATCCCGGTTTCCGGCCCGAACATGCCGCGCAATGTATCACGGAACAGCATGATGATCACCAGCAAAAGCGGCAGCAGCGGCAGGGCCAGAAACAGATCGGTCAGGCGCATCAGCGGGCCGTCGAGCCGGCGGAAATAACCGGCGATCACCCCGGCAACCGTGCCCAGCACCAGCGAGAGCAGCATCGCCGCCATGCCCACCGCCATCGAAACCCGCCCGCCTTGCAGCAGTTGTGCCAGCTGGTCGCGGCCCAGTTGGTCCGTGCCCAAAGGGTAGGCCCAGCTCAGTTTGACGCGAACGAGTTCCTCTGCATTCGGGTCATAATACTTGATCGAGGTCGGGTCGGAGAAGCATTGGAAAATCTGCTCGCCGGTCAAAAAACAATTCAGGATCGTCGAGGTGTTTTTGGCGCGGATATCCAGATATTGCGGATCGGTGGTCCAGATATAGGGGCCAAGGGTGACGCCAAACAGGATCAGGCCAAACACGATCATGCCCAGCATCGCGCCCTTATGGCTGCGAAACTGCACCCAGACATCGCCCCAGAGCGAGCGGAACTTGCGGTCGTCTGCGATTTCAGCGTTACTCATAGCGGATCCTCGGGTCTAGCAGGCCGTAAAGCACATCGGCAATCAGGTTAAACAGCACAATCAGCACGGCAAACAGGAAGGTCAGGGTTTGCACCAGCGGGATATCCGCCCCCTGAATGCCAATGATCAGCAACTGCCCCAGCCCGTTGACCTTGAAAATCTGTTCGGTGATGATCGCCCCGCCAAAGATCTGCGGAATACCCAGCGCAATCACCGTCACCACCGGGATCATCGAATTCCGCAGCACATGCACCAGCAGCACGGTTTTTTCCTTCAGGCCCTTGGCGCGCGCGGTGCGCACATAATCCTGGCTGAGGTTGTCCAGCATCGAGGCGCGCATGAACCGGCTGATCTGGGCGGCATTGAACAGCCCCAGCACCATTACCGGCATGATCATCTGGCGCACCTGCAGCATGAAACTGTCCCAGTCCACCACTTCCAGCGTGGTGTCATAGATCGAGGGCAGCCAGAAGAAACTGTCATTGGGCACCCAGACCGAAAAAATCACGATCAGCAAAACCCCGGTGAAGAACGTTGGCACCGAAAAGCCGATCATCGCGATGAATGTGCCGATCTGGTCAAACCAGCTATATTGCTTATAGGCCGAGATCACCCCGATCGGCACCGCGATCAATATCCCCACCACATAAGACATGCCAACCACCCACAGGGTTTGCGGCATGCGCTCGGCGATCAGGTCCACCACCGGGCTGCGGGTGGCCCAGCTTGAAACCCGCAAGCGCCCCTCGCAATCGCCAATGCACCAGCCAAACCACTGGTTAAGCAGGTTGAGCGGCTCGTTGATGAAAAACTGCTGGCTCCAGAGCAGGTAGCGGATATACATCGGCGCATCCAGCCCCAGGCTCTGGCGGATCTTTTCGCGCACTTCAGGCGGGATGGTCAGCGGCAGGTTGCCGGTTGGGTCATTCGGGGCAAGGTCCAGAATCAGGAAAATGATAAAACTGATCAGCAAAAGCGTCGGGATGGTGAACATCAATCGACGGAGGGTGTAATTGAGCATAGATGCCTCGGCAAATCGGTTTGGGGTGGCAGCCCCGGCGAAAAGGCCGGAGCTGCCGCTGTTGTTTAGTTGGCGCGTGACCAGTCAGCCACGTTCCAGAGCTGGCTGTCCCACACGTTGAGCTTCACACCTTCCAATGTGTTGGCGCGGGCAGATACATTGCCACGGTGCACCAGCGGGATCATGATGTAGTTCTGCATCAGCATGTCATTCATCGCAATCGCCAGGCGGGCGCGTTCGTTGATATCGGCAGTGCCGGCCATTTCGGCAAGCAATGCGTCATATGCCGGGTCGCAGAAGCGTGGCATGTTGCCGCCAAGCCAGGCATTGTCTGGCGAGGGGATCTCCGAACAGGCCCAGTTGCCCATATAGGCTTCGGGGTCGGTGCCATCAAAGGTGTTGGCATACATTTCGATATCCGCGAAGAATTTCTGGAATGTATCCGGGCTGGATTGATCACCACCAAAGAAGACAGCGGCATCAATGTTTTTCAGCTCGGTTTCAACACCGATTTCAGCCCACCACTGCTTGATGAGTGCCTGGAAATCCTGGCGCACGGCATTGGTGGAGGTTTGATAAAGGATCGAAAGGCGCACGCCGTCTTTTTCGCGCACACCATCCGCGCCACGCACCCAGCCCGCTTCATCGAGCAATGCATTGGCACCGGCAATATCCTGCACCTCACAGCCCGCATTGTTGGGCGAGTTGTAGATCGCAGGCGAAGGCAGCACGTTACAGGTTACGTTACCCGCTTTGCCATAACCGATTTCAACCAGCAATGGCCGGTCAATTGCAAGGCTCAGCGCTTTGCGCACGTTGAGGTCCGACAGGAACGGATGCGGGTTGGCCACGGTCGAACGCCCGTCACCCAGAGCCGGGTCGGGGTCGGTCTGGTTGACCATCAACCGCTCGACCAGCGGGCCAAAGCCCGATACCACGGTGCCGATGCCCTTGGCTTCCATATCGGCCAGAATTTCAGGCGCGATCTGCAGGTTCCAGGCATAGTCGAACTCGCCGGTTTCCAGCACCGAGCGCGCGGCGGATGCAGCATCCCCGCCACCTTTGAAGGTCAGCGTGGCAAAAGCGGGCTTGCCGGCTTCGCGGAAATTGCTGTTGGCTTCGAGCGAAATCGCGTCATTGGCGCGGAATTCGGTCACCACAAACGGGCCGGTGCCGATCGGGCCAAAGTTTTGCTCGGTGCAGGTTGGCGCGGCTTCACCGGTGCATTCGGCGAATTGAGCCGCCTGGATAACCGGCGTGGTCGAGCCTACAAACGGGCCGTAAGGGAAGGGTTTTGGCACCGAGAAGGTGATTTTCACGGTCAGGTCATCAACCGCTTCCACCGATTCCACATCACCAAATTTGGAAAGCTGCTGGCAGCCGCCATCGGGGTTCATGCAATATTCAGCAGTGAAAACCACATCTGCGGCGGTGAAGGCCGTGCCGTCGGACCAGGTCACCCCTTCTTTGAGTTTCCAGGTGATCGAGGTCAGATCTTCCGAAACACCCCCGTTGCCCGCGGTCGGGATCTCGGCCGCCAGAACAGGAACCATATTGCCGTTTTCGTCATAACGCGCCAAAGGCTCGATCACCATCGAGGATGCGTCGATATCCTTGGTGCCACCGGAAAGATAAGGGTTCAAAATGGAGGCGGCCTGCCAGTAGATGACATTGACATTGCCATCACGGCCCCGCTCCTCCTGTGCCATGGCCGTGGTGGAGAGCATCGCTGCCCCCAGCATGCCGGCGATAAGATGTTTGAGTTTCATAGTCTTCTCCTCGGTTGGTTAATGTTGCGCGCGGTTATATCCGCGCTTGGGTTATTCAATAAAGTGGCAGGCGGCGAAGTGGCCTTCGCCTATTTCGCGCCACTCGGGTGAATCCTGTTTACAGATCGCCTGTGCCTTTGGGCAGCGGGTGGAAAAGGTGCAGCCCGGCGGCGGGTTGGCGGGTGAGGGCACATCGCCCTCCAGTATGATCCGCTCCACATTACCGGCCTGCGCCGGGTCCGGGTGGGGCACGGCGGAAAGCAGGGCCTGAGTATAGGGGTGTTTGGGGGTTAAATAAAGGGTTTCGCTATCGCCCAGCTCCACCAGCCGCCCCAGATACATCACCGCCACACGGGTGGCGAGGTGGCGCACCATCGAAAGATCGTGGGAGATAAACAGATAGGTCAGGCCGAATTTCTCCTGCAAATCTTCCAGCAGGTTGACCACTTGTGCCTGTATCGACACATCCAGCGCCGCAATCGGCTCGTCACACACAATAAACTTCGGGTTGAGTGCCAGCGCGCGGGCAATGCCGATCCGCTGGCGCTGCCCGCCGGAAAACTCATGCGGGTAACGGTCGGCAAAACGCCGCGCCAGGCCGACCGCATCCATCAACTCACCCACCCGCTCTCGTTTTTCGGTCTTGCTCATTTTCATGTGCTCGTCCAGCGGCTCGGAAATGATCGAGCCAACGGTCATGCGCGGGTTCAGGCTGGCTTGCGGGTCCTGAAAGATCATCTGCATTTCCGGGCGTTTGGCGCGCAGCCCCGCACCGGAAAGCGTGGCGATATCGGTGCCGTCGATATCGATCGAGCCACCCGTCACCTCGTAAAGCCGCAGCACACAGCGGCCAACGGTGGATTTGCCGCAGCCGCTTTCGCCAACCAGCCCGAGGGTCTCGCCCTCAAACACATCAAAGGAAATGCCGTCAACCGCCTTCACCGCCCCGACCTGGCGCTTGAGAATGCCGCGATAGATCGGGAAGTGCATTTTGAGGTCCTGCACCTGCACCAATGGTTTTTTATCATCAAGCATCCGTTGGCCCTCCGCTGGAATAATCCCAAAAACAGGCGACATCATGGGCCGGGGACACATCGCGCCGCTGCGGATTTTCCGCCCGGCAGCGGTCAAAAGCGTGTTTGCAGCGCGGGGCGAATTCGCAGCTTACCGGCAGGTGGTCAAGGTTGGGTGGCTGGCCGTCAATCGAGGCCAGCCGGGTGCCGCGCGCCTCACCCATTTTGGGCAGGGTTTCCAGCAGCGCCCGGGTGTATGGGTGTTGCGGATTGGCAAAAAGCTCTTTGACTTCAGCATGTTCCACGATCTGCCCGGCATACATTACCGCCACCCGGTCGGCGATTTCAGCAATCACCCCGAGGTCGTGGGTGATCCAGATAATCGCCATGCCAAGCTTTTGGCGCAGATCTTTTATCAGCTCCAGAATCTGCGCCTGGATGGTGACATCCAGCGCGGTGGTCGGCTCGTCGGCGATCAGCACTTTTGGGTCACAGGCCAGCGCAATCGCGATCATCACCCGCTGGCGCATACCACCGGAGAACTGGTGCGGATAATCCTTCAGCCGCGCGCTGGCATCGGGAATGCCCACCAGTTCCAGCAACTCGGCCGCGCGTTTGCGGGCCTGTTTTTTATTCAGCCCCATATGCACCCGCAATGGCTCGATGATCTGGAAACCAACGGTAAAAACCGGGTTGAGCGAGGTCATCGGGTCCTGAAAGATGAAGCCGATATCGCCGCCGCGGATTTTGCGCAATTCGTCATCGGGCACGTTGCGGATATCGCGCCCGTCAAACTCGATACTGCCGCCTTGAATTTCGGCAGGCGGCATCGGCAGCAGCTTGAGCAGCGACATCATGGTCACCGATTTGCCCGAGCCGCTCTCGCCAACGATCCCCAGCAATTCGCCGGGGCGCAGATAAAAGCTCACATCGTTCACCGCAAAGACTTGCCCGTCCCGGGTGTTGAAAACAGTTCTCAGGTTGGCCACGTCAAGGATCGTGGCGCTTTGGTCTCGCATTCATACCCCTCCGAAGGGAATCGCCACTTTGGGCATTGGCTTGGTTGCCTTTTGTCCAGAAGGTAAACATATGTCGTTACAAACAACAACTAATTATTTGGGGTATTGACCATTGGTAAGGGATTCAACAGGATACCCCATTCCAACCTTAAAGGATATCATGCCCGATTTTTACACCCCCCGTGAAATGCTCGAAAAACTGGTGGGGTTTCCCACGGTTTCCGATGTCAGCAACCTCGATCTGATCAACTTTGTGCAGGATTATCTGGCCGGGCACGGGGTGCGTTCGCAGCTGGTTTATGACGAGACCGGCGAGAAGGCCAATCTCTATGCGGTGGTCGGGCCAAATGTGGAAGGCGGCGTGGTGCTTTCGGGCCATACCGATGTGGTGCCGGTGGTCGGGCAGGCCTGGGAGAGCGACCCGTTTAGCGTGACGGAAAAAGACGGCAGGCTTTATGGCCGTGGCACCTGTGACATGAAGGGCTTTGATGCGCTGGCGCTGGCCCTGGTGCCCGATATGCTGAAGGCGGGGCTGAAACGCCCGGTGCAGATCGCGCTTTCCTATGATGAGGAGGTCGGCTGCATCGGCGCGCCCTATATGATTTCGGATATGGTGGCCACCCTGCCGAGGGCTTCGGCGGTGATCGTGGGGGAGCCTTCCATGATGCAGGTGGTCAGCGGCCATAAAGGGGCGATTGGCTTTATCACCAAAGTGCGCGGCTTTGAGGTGCACTCCTCGCTGATGCACACCGGCGTTTCGGCGGTGATGGTGGCGGCAAGGCTGGTGGATTGGCTGCGCCAGCGCTTTGAGGAAAATATGAAAGCCACCCCCAATGCGGTGGATATGATGTTCGAGCCAGCTTTCACCACGCTGCATGTCGGGGTGATCAAGGGCGGCTCGGCCACCAATATCACAGCACTTGATTGCGAATTCAGCTGCGATATCCGCTGCCCGGCCTCGCAAGACCCAATGGATTGGTATAACCGCTATATGGCATTTGTGGCCAAGGTCGAGGCGGAGATGCAGGCCATTCAGCCTTGTGCCAAAATCACCGTTACCCCGCGCGATGTGAACCCGGCCCTGAAGCCCGAGGAAAACGGCGCGGCCGAGGCGCTGGCGCGGCGGATCACCGGCGATAACGGCACCCATGTGGTGAGCTACGGCACCGAGGCCGGGCAGTTCCAGCGCGTGGGTTATTCAACGGTGGTCTGTGGCCCCGGCAATATCGCGCAGGCCCACCAGCCCAATGAATTTATCAGCATCGAACAATTTGAAGCCGGCGAAGCGTTTTTGCGCCGCCTGATCGAAACCCTGAAGGAGTGAAACCATGGCCAATATCAACCGATTTGCAGAAATGCTGCCCGAAATCACCGCTTGGCGGCGCGATCTGCACGAAAACCCCGAGCTGTTGTTTGACTGCCACCGCACCGCGGGGGTGGTGGCTGAAAAGCTGAAAGCATTTGGCGTGGACGAGATCAAAACCGGGCTTGGCCGCACCGGGCTGGTCGGGGTGATCAAGGGTAAATCCACCGCCTCGGGCAAGGTGATCGGGCTGCGCGCCGATATGGATGCCCTGCCGATGCAGGAAACCACCGGCGTTGAACACGCCTCGAAGGTTGATGGCAAAATGCATGCTTGCGGCCATGACGGCCATACGGCCATGCTGCTCGGCGCGGCGAAATACCTGGCGGAAACCCGTAATTTCGACGGCACGGTGGTGGTGATCTTCCAGCCCGCCGAAGAGGGCGGCGGCGGCGGCAAAGAGATGGTCGATGACGGTATGATGGATATTTTTGGCATTCAGGAAGTTTATGGCATGCATAATATGCCCACCCTGCCGGTCGGGCATTTTGCCATTCGCCCCGGCCCGCTGATGGCGGCGACCGACCAGTTCGACATTTATGTCGAGGGCAAGGGCGGCCATGCGGCCATGCCCCATAACACTATCGATACCACGCTGGTGGCCAGCCAGATCGTGGTGGCGCTGCAATCCATCGTTGGCCGCAATATCGACCCGCTGGCCAATGTGGTGATCTCGGTCACCAGTTTTGAAACCGAGAGCAAGGCTTATAATGTGATCCCGCAGCGGGTGCATATTCGCGGCACCTGCCGCACGCTGACCCCCGAAGCGCGGGACCAGTCGGAAGCGGCGATTGCGCGGGTGGCCGCGCATACGGCCACGGCCTTTGGTGCCACGGCAAGGCTTGAATACGAGCGCGGTTATCCGGTCACCAAAAACCACCCCGAGCAGACCGAATTTGCGGTGGAGGTGGCCCGCGCGCTTTCGGGCGAGCAGGCGGTGATCGATGACGTGGACCCGGTGATGGGCGGCGAGGATTTCTCCTATATGCTGGAGGCGCGGCCCGGCGCGTTTATCTTTGCCGGTAATGGAGACACGGCAATGCTGCACCACCCGGATTATGATTTCAACGACGAGATGATCCCGACAGGGTGTTCTTACTGGGTGAAACTGGCGGAAACCCGCATGCCGGCCAGCGCTTAATACTTTTTTCAACCCTTTGCCTTATCAAGCAGGCGCGGCCCATGCGGCACGCCTGCTTGTTGGCATTTGGGCCAGAAAAAACGGAGTATGGATATGAATGTTGGAGCAACATTGAAAAATGGTTTGGTGGCGGGGGTTTTCGCCATGGCCAGCTTGCCGGTGATGGCAGGGGAAAACGCGGTAATCACCCTGAAATCACTGGATGGCACCGTTGTGCTCACCGGCGAATTGCAAGGGTTCGAGGCCGGGTATTACAATTTGCTTGTTGCCGGAGTCGGGCTGATCAGCGTTGCCGAAGATCTGGTCACCTGCCAGTCCGACAGCCTTGATTGCGACACATTGCTGGAGCGCTCATAGCAGGTTTGACCTGCACAAATAGGGTTTGACAAAACTGAACGTGCGTTCAAATATACCGGGGAGCCAGATGAGGAGTCCCGGATATGAGCGCAATGATCGAACAGATTCTGGAGGCGGCGCGCCTTCACACTGCATCGGAGGTCTCTCCGAATGTGGACGCATGGAACAAAGCCGCGCTTTGGCCGCGCGGGGCTTCAGACAAAGCCGGGGCGGCGGGGCTGACCGGGCTTTACGCCCCGAAGGAATGGGGCGGGCAGGGGCTTTCACTTGGCGATGGTATCCGGGTCTATGAAGAGCTGGGCAAGGGCGATGGTGCTTATGCCTTTGCGCTTTCGATGCACAATATCTGCACTTTTGCGACTTGCGGCTATGGCAGCGAAGCGTTTAAGCAAAAATGGGCGCGCGATCTGACATCGGGCCGCAAGCTGGCCAATTTCGCCCTGACCGAGCCGCAATCCGGCTCTGACGCCGCCAATATGTATACCCGCGCCGTGGTGAAAGATGGCCTCTGGACGATCAACGGCAAGAAGGCATGGGTCAGCCTTGCCGGGGAGGCGGATATCTATCTGACGGTGGTCAAAACCTCCGATACGCCCGGCCATAAGGATATGGCGATGATCGCCATTCCCAAAGACACGCCGGGGCTGAGCTTTGGCCCGCTTTATGACACGCCTTCTTACAAGTTCCTGCCGCTGGCCGAGATGTATCTCGATAATGTGGTGGTGCCGGAAGAAAATATCATCCTGCCGATC
>WFQA01000312.1 GCA_015487255.1 Paracoccaceae bacterium
CAGATTATCCAACCCACAGAAGTGAATGGGCGACAGGCCGCAAGGTGTGGCAGGGGACTGTAACTCCCTCGAGGCGACTCATGCCTGGTTCGATTCCAGGGTCGCCCACCACTTCTGAAATCCCCTTGTTTCCTTGCGATATTGATAAAAGCCTCCCTTGAGTTGCCGTTTTTTTGGCACATTGGCGCCACGTATAGTCAAATACCTCAAGGAAGATCGTGGTCGCATTTTATCAGCGGCGCATTCCTCAACGGCACCCAAAACCCTGGGTATCAGAAAAGGACACAAGCTTGCGGCAAGGTATCTTACACAACCGATCGATCCAACAACCCATATGCCACTGCCAATCTGGCATATACCGGCCCACCAATGCCGAAAATTCAGGTCCATGTATCGGGCATTCGGGTAATGCAATCCTGTGGAAGCAGCGTAGCGCTCCCCTGTAAAACTGCGTTCTTCCTCTAACCTGCGCCCCAGCCAGCATCAGCGCAGAAGATCACCGGCCTTCAACCCGCCACGCCAGCAAGCTGAAAAACGCCGCGATCAGCAAATAAACCCAGCCTCTGGTCAATGGGGTCAGCCGCACATCCTGCACCGTGTAAGCGCCGCGCGCCACCACCCCGGCCCAGCCGCGCCCGGCAGAAACCCGCCCCTCGCGCACCAGCCTGAGGCCCGGCAGCCCATCCTCCAGCGCAAACAACCCGCCACCGGTTGCCCGCACCAGCGGGGCCAGAAGCGCTCCACTTGCAATCGGGTAGGCAAATTCGACCGGGGTGGCCGGGCCGGTGGCAACCACCGCCTGCGCATCGCCCTCAAACAGCCGGTAAACCCCGCTTTCCTCCGCCGTGAACCCCAGTTGCCAGCGCCCCTCGGAAAGCGGCTTAAACTCCAGCACCTGCTCCACACCCGAGGGCGAAACCACCGTCAAATCCCCCACTTCGCCGCTCAGCAGCTGCCGCTCGACCAACACATCCATGCCCCGCGCATTGCCAACGAGTACATTTTCTTCCAGTTCCGGCTCCTTCATCAGCCAATGCGCCAGGCGGCGCAACAATTCGCGCTGCGGCCCGCCGCCCTCAAAGCCCCGGCTCCACAGCCAGGCCTGGTCCGAGGCCAACAGCGCCAGCCGCCCCTGCCCAACACGGCTGAGCTGCAACAGCGGGCGGCCATCCACCCCCTCCATCACCGTGTCGCCGCCCGTTGGCACCATCTCCACCATCCGCATCCAGCGGCCCCAGCTTGGGTCTATCCCGTCAATCCCCTGCCCCTCCAGCCCTTCGGTCACCGGGTGGCGCCTGCCCACCTCGCTGATCCGGGGCAAAAACCCCTCTTCCAGCACCCGCCCGGTCGGGGCGGCGGGCAAAATATCACGCAATGGCGAGCGATACAGGCTCTCGGCACTGGCAAAAGCCGGGCCGGAGGCAATAAGCACCGCCCCGCCAGCCTCGACATAATTGGCAACATTCCGGATATAAACCTGCGGCAGCACCCCCTGGCGGCGGAAACGGTCAAAGATAATCAGGTCAAAATCGGTGATCTTTTCGGTAAACAATTCCTGCGTCGGAAAGGCGATCAGCGACATCTCCTCATAGGGCACCCCGTCCTGCTTTTCGGGCGAACGCAGGATGGTGAAATGCACAAGGTCCACCGCGGCATCCGCCTTCAGCAGGTTGCGCCAGGTGCGCTCCCCGGCATATGGCTCGCCGGAAATCAGCAGCACCCGCAGCCGGTCCCGCACCCCGTTGACGCTGAGAATCGTGCGATTGTTCAGCCCGGTCAACTCGCCTGCCATCTCCGGCGTGCGGATCTCAAGCAGGTTTATGCCGGCGTGGTTGATGCTCAGGTTCAGCGGCACATCGGTGTTGAGCGGCAGGTCGATCACCTGCTCGTCGCCGCCGTCAATCGTGGCAATCACCCGCGCCATGCCCGATGAATTCGGTGCCGCGCCTTTATCCTCGATACGCAACACCAATTGCACCTCCTCGCCGACAATCCCAAAAGCCGGGGCGGATTTAACCGTGATCGAACGGTCCCAGTCGCTGGCCTCGCCACTCATCAGCTGATGCACAGGGGCGGCGGGGGTGAAGGGAATATCCGCATCGTTCACCACCCCGTCGGTGATCAAAAACACCCCCGACAGCCGGTCGGCCGAAACCAGCCCGGCCGCCTCGCGCAACGCCTCGACCAACAGCGTGCCATCGCGCCCGGCATCTTCCACCCGGCGGATAATCACCTCTGGCGGCGCGGCCAGCCCGGCCAGTGCCTCCTGCAATTCCGCCAGCGCATCCGCGCTTTGCCCCGGGCGCACGGTCAGGCTTTGTGATGAGGTTTCATCCATCACAATGATCACCGCATCGCGCGAGGGTATCCGGTTTTCCTCCCGCCAAAGCGGGTTGGCCAGCGCCGCCACCAGCGCGCCAAGCGCCACCGCCCGCAGCGCCCAGCCCGACAACCCGCGCCATGCCGCCAGCAGCAAAAGCGCCAGCGCCAGCCCGGCCAGCCCGGCCAAAAGCCAAAATGGCAGCATCGGGTCAAAAGCGATCGAATTCACATTCATTGCCCCAGCCTTTCCAGCAGGGCCGGCACATGCACCTGATCGGATTTATAATTGCCGGTCATCACATACATGATCAAATTCACCCCAAAGCGATTGGCCAATTCGCGCTGCCGCTCCCCGCGCGCGCCCTGCCCTACCGGATAGACCGGGCGGCCGCGCTCGTCCTGCGCCCAGGCCGAGGCAAAATCATTGGAGCCAATCACCACCGGCGTCACCCCGTCATTGAGGTTGCGAAACGGTGCGCCCTCGATCGTGGTCAGATTGCTTGGCGCCTCGACCCAGAGCCGGCCCTTGTTCCAGCGCCCCGGAAACACCTCGAGCAGGTAAAACGAGCGGCTCAGCACATGGTCCGGCTCGATCGGGGCCAGGGGGGGGATTTCAAGCTGCGCGGTGAGGCGCTGCAACACCCCGCCATTGATCGACCCGGCCCCGAGATCAGCATCGCGGGTATCAAACATGATCATGCCGCCATTGCGCAGATAGGTGTTGATCTTGCCCACGGCCACGGGTGAAAGCATCGCCTGTTGGTCCGATATCGGCCAGTAAAGAAAGGGGATCAGCGAAATATCATCGCGCTCTATATCCACCGCCAGCGGGTCCACCGGCTCGATCGAGGTGCGCAGGGTCAGGGTGCGGGAAAGCCCGAAAAGCCCGGCGCGCGAGATCTCGTCAATCCGGCTATCGCCCGTTATCACATAGGCCAGCACCGTGTTGTTGGCGGCCAAAAGCGCGCGGCTGTCATCGGCGGGTTGCGCCTGCGCCGCCTCACCAGCCAGCCCGAAAGCCAGCACCACAAGCGCCAGTTGCCCGCCCCGGCTCATCCGGCCGGAAATAAACAGCGAGGCCAGGATATCCAGCATCAGCAACGCCAGCGCCAGCAGCAAAAACAGGGTTTTCAGCGGGGTTTCGGGCTGGGCCTCAAACCCTTCCACCACCACATCCAAAGGCAGGCCATAAAGCGCTTTTGGCAGGGTTTCCTCATCCAGCAGGTTGATCGCCACCTCGCGCTCAAAACTCTGATAATAGCCCGGCGGGGTGCGCCTGTCACGCGGGGTGCTGGCCAGCAATTCGCCGCTCACCGCCTGGCCGGGTGCGGCATCGGCAAGGGTGCCAAAACCGTCCAGCGTGCGGCTGGCCAGCCAGTTCTGCCCGACCAGCTCCTCCTCCGCCGCCGCGCCGCTGCGCGCCGAGATCGACAGCCGGGTCAGCATATCCACAAACAGCCCCGAAAGCGGCAGGTTGGACCATTCCGCATTGGCGGTAACATGAAACAGCACCATGCGCCCCTGCCCGCGCCGGGCCGAGGTGACCAGCGGCGTGCCATCTTCCAGAGCCGCCAACACCTTGCCGGAAAGATCAGGCCCCGGCTGGGCCAGCACTTGCGCAAACACTTCCACATCATCGGGTGGTACCAGCCCGGCAAAAGGGCTGTCAGCGCCAAAGGGGCGCAGGCGTTTGGGGGTGGCCCATGTCATCGCGCCGCCAAGCTGGCGGCCCCCGGCGCGCAACGCCACCGGCAAAAGCGGGTCATGCGCGCCAAGTTCGCGTGAGGCCGAGGCGAGGCGCGGCCCGGCAAAGCGCAGCAGGGTGCCGCCCGCCTCGATCCATTCCAGCACCCGGCCGGTTTCCTCCTCGGAAAGCGCGCCAACATCGGCCAGTATCAGCACATCGGGCACCGCCAGCAGCAGCTCGTCCAGGGTGCCGCGAATAACCTGCGAGGAAGGCTCCAGCGCCTTTTTCAGATAAAACAGCGGGTCCACCAGTTGCGGGCCTTCCTGACTGTCGCGCGGGGTATAAAGCGCCACTTTGCGGCGCAGCAACCCGCTATCGGCCAGCACCACCCCGCCCGCCGAAGCCCCCTCGGCCAGCGCCAGCCGCCTGATGCGGTTGCGCAATTCAAACGGCATGTCAAAAACCGCCAATGTGTCCGCCTGCCCCGGTGCAAAATCGGCCACGCTGCGCCAGAGCACCTGCTCCACCCCGTCCGGTGCCGGGCCGATGGCCAGCACCGGCACGCTTTGTGCTGCACCGGTAGCAACCCGGTGCACCGGCAGCAACAACTGCTCCCCCTCGATCCGCCCCGGCAATAAAGAGAGCGCAGGTTCCAGCCCGGTCACCAGCGTCAGCGCGCCCCGGGCTTGCAGGGCATTGGCAAGGGGGCCGGCATTATCAATACCATCCGAAATCCAGATGGTTTCAAACGGTTCCTGCGGGTTACTGAGCAACCAGTCGGCAAAGGCATCCCGGTCAGGCGCATAGGGGGCGGGGGTGAGGCTTTTGATGATCGGGCGCAGGTCTTGCGGCGCAATGAAATCCATCCCGCCTTCGGCCGGCAGCGGATCAGTCAGCAGGCGCAGGGCCACCGGGCGGGTGGAGCCGGCCAGAATTTCGTCAACCTTGGCCAGCCGTATCTGCCAATCGGGGGCCGAGGCCCAGCCGCCATCCATCAGTACCAAAAGCCGCCCCTCGCCAGCGGTTTTGGCGCGCGGGTTGAGCACCGGTTCGGCAAAGGCAATAATGGCGGCCGCCAGCGCGGTGAGGCGCAACAGCAGCAGCCACCACGGGGTGTGGTCGGGGATGCTCTCGGGGTCTTTCAGCCCCAAAAGCAGGCGCACACCGGGGAAGCGATAGCGCGAGGGCGCTGGCGGCACCGCGCGCAGCAACCACCATAATATTGGCAGGGCCAGCAGGCCAAGCAGGATGGCGGGGCTGAGAAAACCGATCATCGCTGGCTGCCCAAGGCATTGAAAAGCCAAAGCAAGGCAGCTTGGGCTGCCTGTGCGGTGCTGTGGTGCAAATAGTGCCAGCCCGCGCGGTGCGCCCATTGCCGCAACTGCTCGGAGCGGGCTTGCAACCGCTGGTGATATTCCGCGCGCAGCGCCTTGGCGCGCTTTGTTTCAAAGTCGATCACCCCACCCATGCTTTCAAAAATAATCCGGCCATCAAAGGGGAAGGCCTCCTCGGACGGGTCCAGAATATGCACAAGCGCGCCGTCATTGCCCGCTTCGGCATGGGCGTGCAGCGCGGGGAAAATATCCGCCTCCGCCGCCATGAAATCCGAGAAAAACACCCGGTGGCCGCCGCGCGCGCCGTGGGGCATGGGCAATTTGCCATAATCGCTTTCATCCCCCAGCTTGCTCAGGGCCAGCGCGATCTGGTGCAGCTTGTTTTGGCCAAAACCGGGGCGGGAGGCCAGGCTTTGCATCAGTGCCACCCGCTCGCCCGCGCGGCTGAGCAGACTGGCCGTGGCCTGCGCCAGCAGCTTGGCGCGCTCGGCCTTGGGGGCGTTGCTTTTACTGTGATACTGCATGGCCTTGGAAGGATCGACCCAAAACGCCACGGTCTGGCTGGCCTCCCATTCCCGCTCGCGGATAAACAGGGCATCACCCTGCGCCGAGCGCCGCCAGTCGATGCTGGCCATGCTGTCACCGGGCATGGCGTGGCGATATTGCCAAAAGCTCTCGCCACTGCCCGCGCGGCGGCGGCCATGCGCACCCAAAGCCACATTGGCCGCCAGCCGCTCGGCATCGGCCAACAAGGGCGGCAGGACACCGGCCAGCGCTTGCGCATTTGCGCGCAGGGATTGGGCGGTTTGGCTCACGCGGCCGTGCTTTTCATGGCGGCGCGGGAGGTGAGGTCGTCGATCACCTCAAGCAGCGAGATATTCTCGGCCCGGGCGGCAAAGCCCAGCGCCATGCGATGCACCAGAACCGGGCGCGCCAGGGCGGAAACATCATCAACCGACGGGGCCAGCCGCCCTTCAAGCAAGGCCCGCGCCCGCACCAGCAGCATCAGCGCCTGCGCCGCGCGCGGCCCCGGCCCCCAGACCACGGCCTTGTTGACCAATTCGGTGGCGCCCTCATCCCCCGGGCGCGCCGCGCGCACCAGATTGAGGATCATATCCACCACCTGCTCCCCCACCGGCATGCGGCGGATAAGCTGCTGGGCTTCGATCAGGCTGGCGGCATCAAATACCGGCTCCAGCTCGGCGCTTTTCGTGCCGGTGGTGGCCAGAATGATGGCGCGCTCGTTTTCATAGGTGGGGTAGTCAATATCGATCTGCATCAAAAACCGGTCGAGCTGGGCTTCGGGCAGCGGGTAGGTGCCCTCCTGCTCCACCGGGTTTTGCGTGGCCAATACATGAAAGGGCGCGGGCAGGTCAAAGCGCTGGCCGGCCACGGTCACGTGGTGCTCCTGCATCGCCTGCAGCAGGGCGGACTGGGTGCGCGGGCTGGCGCGGTTGATCTCGTCGCCCATCATCAACTGGCAAAAAACCGGCCCCCTGATGAAGCGAAAGGCGCGGGAGCCATCATCGGCGGTTTCCAGCACCTCGGAGCCGAGGATATCGGCCGGCATCAGATCAGGGGTGAATTGCACCCGGTTGGAATGCAGGCCCAGCACCGTGCCCAGCGCCTCGACCAAAAGGGTTTTGGCCAGCCCCGGCACCCCGACAAGCAAGCCGTGGCCACCGCAAAGCACGGTCATCAGGGTTTGGTCAACCACTGCGGTCTGCCCGATCACCCGCCGGGCGATCATCACCTTGGCGCTGTGCAGTTTTTGGCTGAGGTCTTTGATCTGCTCGATTGATGCTGCGTCGGTCATTATAATTCCCCTTAAATTTGCGCCAGTTTAACCTCCCGGCTGGATTCGTCTAGCAAAGCTGCTATCCTATGGGCTGAAAAACACCTATTTTGGCGAGAAAAATGGCCGAGATCGATCAGAACTCCGTGATGCCCCCGGCAGATGGCCTTCTCAAAGCCGCGCAAGGCTTTGCCAGGCACGGCCCGGCGCCGGTGCATTTATGGAACCCGCCGTTTTGCGGCGACCTTGATATGCGCATAACCCGGGATGGCACATGGCTTTACCTCGGCACCCCGATCGGGCGCAAACGGATGGTCAGGCTGTTTGCCTCGATCCTGAAACGCGAGGGGGAGGACTATTTTCTGGTCACCCCGGTGGAAAAGGTGCGGATCAAGGTTGACGATGTGCCCTTCATCGCGGTGGATTTCGAGGTTGAGGACGGCCCGGTGATCCGTTTCACCACCAATATGGACGAGCAATTCACCCTAGGCCCGGACCACCCGCTGCATCTTGAGCATGATACCACCGGCCAGCCTGCGCCTTATGTGCTGGTGCGCGGCGGGCTTGAGGCGCGCATTGACCGCAAAAGCTTTTACCGGCTGGTGGAACAGGCGCAAGTGAGTGAATATCAAGGGGAAAACTGGCTTGGCATATGGTCAGATAATGTATTTTTTCCGCTGATAGCCGAGGCCGGGCTTTAGGAAATGTCGGAAAGTTTTCAGCGTCACCTGGTTGAAAATATAATTTCACTTCAATTCTAGCGATGAATATGGTGGAAAGGAAAACATTCAACCACCAATGGCTTTCATTTGCAGCACTTGTTAACAAAGATTAAGAATAGATTTTCAGCACTCAACCAGTTCCGGGCACAAAAGCTCGATGCTGGAATAACCCGTCTTGAAACGATCTATGCCCAGGCAAACCGGCGTGGCAAAGCGTCGCTGCGCGAAGCCTTGCGGGCCACGCGCCATGTGGTGGCCGCGCAAATACTGTCCATGGAATTTTACTTTTTCCTGGTCGGGGTCACGCTGCTGGCACTGGTGAGCGGCACTTTTGTTATGCCCGGGGCCGAATATGACTCAACCCGGTTTCTCATTGTGTTTATCAGTATGGTGCTGGCGACGGTGGTTCCGGTGATCATGGCTTTCATCACCACCCCTTTCAACCTGCTTTACACGGTTGGCATGGCGGTGCTGACCCCGGCATGTATTGTGCTTTCGACCATTATCATGAGCCTGATCCAGCCACCGGTGATCACCGCGATACTCGGCCACGAGGTGCTGGGGTTTTGGGATCTGATACCCGTGATGCTGGTCATCTACGCTTTGACCCTCTCTTATCTGATGCTGCAGCAGGTGGACCGGCTGAGCTATGTCGCCTATAAAATCCGCCATAAATCACCGGGGTTGGAAAGCCTTTTGCCACTGAAGTTGCACGGGCGGCTGGTTTCGCTCTCTGCCCAGGACCATTACGTGGAAATCGTAACCGAACATGGCCGCCATCTGCAGCGCATGCCTTTTTCCGAGGCGGTTGAAATGGCCCGCAATGAAAAGGGCATGCAGATACACCGCTCGCACTGGGCCGCATGCAACGCCATGATTGCCATGGAGAAAAAGGCGGAAAGGTATTTCGTTAAGCTGCATACCGGCACGGTGCTGCCGGTGGCCAAATCAAGGGTGGCGCAGCTAACCAACTATCTGGCCAATCGCTAGAGCCGCGTTCACATTATTTGAATCGGCTGAACGGCCACGGCCATTTATTTTACGCGCAATTCATTCCAAAAACCGGTTTCCACTTTTTGGATTGCGCTCTATAGCCAGTCGGAAAATTCGCTAAACACCTGCCGGTAGATGCGCCGTTTGAACGGCACGATCCGCTCGATCAGCGCTGACGGCTCCATCCAGCGCCATTCACAAAATTCCGGCTCGGCGGTGCAGATGTTGATCTGGCTGTCGCCCCCGGTAAAGCGCAGCAAAAACCAGCGCTGCTGCTGGCCACGAAACCGCGCCTTGCCACTTTTGCCGGTAAACAACTTTTGCGCCACCTCGGGCGGAAAGTCATATTTCAGCCAGTCCCTGCTGGTTGCCAGTATCTC
>WFQA01000313.1 GCA_015487255.1 Paracoccaceae bacterium
GGAGGGCAGCGCGCAATACGGGCTGATGATGCGCGCTGATGATGGCAACCAGCTGGTCTGGGACCGTGCCAGCAACAGGGCCGTGCCTTACGAGACCAAAAGCATCAAGCCCGCGATGAGCGGCATGGTCGAGGTGGGTGGCATACAGTGCCGCCCGGCTTTTGAAATTCTGGCCGAAAAATACCTGAGCGACGAATACACCCCCGACGCGGTTGCCGCACGGGTTGGCATTTCGGCTGACCGCATCCGCTCCATTGCCGCCGAGATCGCCCGCGTGGCCTTTGAGGAAGAAATCACGCTTGATATTGCCTGGACCGACTGGAAGGGCGAAAAGCACGAGAAGATGACCGGCCGCCCGGTGGCGATGCACGCCATGCGCGGCATCTCGGCCCATTCCAACGGGTTTCAAACCGCCCGCGCTTTGCATATCCTGCAGATCCTGATTGGCTCGGTCGAGGTGCCCGGCGGATTCCGCTTCAAACCGCCTTATCCCAAATCGGTCGAGGATCACCCCAAGCCGCACCACGCCTGCACCCCGGGCCAGCCGCTCAACGGCCCGCATCTGGGCTATCCGCGCGGGCCGGAAGACCTGTGCCTTGATGAGGATGGCAACGCCAAACGCATCGACAAGGCCTTTACATGGGAGAACCCGCTT
The DNA here is from genome assembly GCA_015487255.1 of Paracoccaceae bacterium. Taxonomy (GTDB): domain Bacteria; phylum Pseudomonadota; class Alphaproteobacteria; order Rhodobacterales; family Rhodobacteraceae; genus UBA3077. Next base: position 656 of record WFQA01000313.1, read on the forward strand.
TCGGCCCACGGGCTGATGCATATGGTGATCAGTAATGCCCATGCGGGCGACCCTTACAAGATCGACACGCTGTTTATGTATATGGCCAATATGTCGTGGAACTCCTCCATGAATACCAGCCAGGTCATGGACATGCTGAAGGATAAGGATGCGGATGGCAATTACGTCATCCCCAACATCATCTATTCGGATGCCTACAGCTCCGAAATGGTCGCTTTCGCCGACCTTGTTTTGCCCGACACCACCTATCTTGAGCGCCATGACTGCATCAGCCTTTTGGACCGCCCGATCTGCGAGGCGGACGGGCTGGCCGATGCCATCCGCTGGCCGGTGGTCGAGCCGGACAGGGACGTGCGCGGCTTCCAGTCGGTGCTGCTGGAGCTGGGGGCGCGGCTGGGCCTGCCCGGCATGGTTAACGAGGATGGCACCGCCAAGTTCAGGGATTATGCCGATTACATGATCAACCACCAGCGCCGCCCCGGCGTTGGCCCGCTGGCCGGTTGGCGCGGTGAAGATGGCAGGGGCAAGGGGCGCGGCGAGCCGAACCCCGAGCAGATCAAGCGCTATATCGAGAATGGCGGCTTCTGGCAGGAGCATATCGAGCCGGAAAACGCGTTTTATAAACCGTGGAACAAGGGCTATCAGCAATGGGCCGTGGAGCGGGGGATTTTTGACAAGGAATCGCCTTATGTTTTCACCGTCTATCAGGAAATCATGCAAAAATTCCGCCTCGCCGCCGAGGGGTATGGTGATATCCAGCCCCCCGAACACCTGCGCGCGCAGATCAAAATGGCGATGGACCCGCTGCCGATCTGGTATGAGCCTTTTGAGCAGAGCCTGATCGACAAGGATAAATACCCGGTGCACGCCCTGACCCAGCGCCCGATGGCGATGTATCATTCCTGGGGCAGCCAAAACGCATGGTTGCGCCAGATCCACGGCACCAACCCGATGTTCATCTCGGGCGAGTTGTGGGAAGAGCACGGCTTTCAGGCCGGCGACTGGGCCGAGGTGGCCTCGCATCACGGCACCATCACCGTGCCGGCGGTGCGCATGGATGCGCTCAATGGCAAAACCATCTGGACATGGAACGCAATTGGCAAAAGGAAGGGCGCCTGGGCCTTGCAAGAGGACGCGCCGGAAACCAAAAAAGGGTTTTTGCTCAACCACCTGATCCACGAACTTTTGCCGCCGCGCGGTGATGGCCAACGCTGGAGCAACTCAGACCCGGTCACCGGGCAAGCCGCGTGGTTTGACTTGCGGGTCAATATCAAGCGGGTCGATGCCCCGGCTGATCTGCAATCCACCCCCGGCTTTGCGGCGCAAAATTCGCCGGTGGGCCAGGGGCCAAAAGACATCGCCTACGGGAAGGAATGGACATGACCCGGCTTCCAGCAACCACCGATAAAAAGCTCGGCTTGGTCATTGACCTTGATACCTGTGTCGGCTGCCATGCCTGTGTGATTTCCTGCAAGGAGTGGAACACCACCTCTTATGGCGCGCCGCTTTCGGATACCGATGCCTATGGCGCCAACCCGGTGGGCACC
>WFQA01000314.1 GCA_015487255.1 Paracoccaceae bacterium
GGGCCGAGCCGAAGAAAAAGAACACCAGCCCGATGCGGGCAGAGCCGGTTGGCTTGTGCAACTGGTTGGTAATGGTGCCGCGCATACCAAGCGAGATATAACGGCTGAGCGAAAGCACCATTGTTACGCCCATGGCGGCAATCAAAACCCAAGCCGGCAGAGTGGCTTCATATGGCCAAAATGCGGCCAGCACCCCGGCGAGCAGAATAAACGGCCCGTAATGCAGCGCCGCATGATGGGCGATATCCACATAGGAATGGGCCATGCCATTTGATGAAGCCAACATCGCGCGCCATTTCCAGATGCCGGTCAGCAAGGCCGCCGCAAAGTAGATAGCGGAAAAAAACAACGCAACGTAAAGCGCGTCAGGTAGGGGATAATTCATGAGGTCACCTCTGAAATATTGGCTTTATGCCATGCTATAATATCACGCCAAAAATCGTCGCGACGCTCGTTCATCACCATATGGCCAACCCCCGGATAGAGCAGCAGCTCTGAATTGGGCAGGGTTTTGGCCAGGCGATGGGTTTTTTCCGCCGGGATCACCGGGTCAAATTCCCCGGTGAAAACCAGCACGGGCTGTTTGATATTGCTGATCTGGCTCCAGATATCCACATCGCGAATGCCGGCAAAAAACTCGATCAATTGATCCTGATCCTGCCCGCGCGCATCCTGACGCATCGCCGCCAGTGCCAGCTTGCTGGGCTTGTCGCGCAAGAATGCGCGCTTGTCATACGCAAACATCGAGGCCGCCCTTGCGTGCAACCATGGCCAGCGGGTGGTTAGCCACGCGGTCAGGCGCAGCGCTGTCGGGCCAAAAAACCCAAGCTTTTCCTTGCGGGCCATTTTTTGCATGTCGCCCTCAAGTCCAACCCATTTTCCATCGGCAAACCCGCCCATGCTGATCACGCCGCGCACCCGCTCCGGGCGGTCCAGCGCCAGGCACAGCCCGGCAAAACCACCGGTGGAATGGCCAACAATCACCACATCGCGCTTTGGCAAAAGCTGGTCAAGCACCGCGCCATTCAGGTTGTTAAACAATTCGGGCGTTACATCGCGGCGCGAAAATCCCTTTGGCCCAAAAGACGGCGCATGCACCGGTAGCGAAACCGAGACCCAAGCTGCCTCTTCGCGAAACTTGGCGGGCATCAGCGGCGCCCAGTAAGCCGAGCAAACGGCAATACCGTGGATAAACATCCAGACCGGGCCGGGGCGCTCGGCAAGGTTTTGAGGGTGGTCGACAACAAGGGAGTGCCCCTTGGCCTCGATACTGGTTCTGACAATTTTGTGTTGCACGTTAAGGCCCGTTAATTATTGCGAGTTATTGTTCATGTTTCTAACTTGGTCTATAAGGTGATTCCTGTCTACTCGCATTGGATTCTCTTGGTCATGGCTGGCAAAACCCCCTCAAAACCCCCTGTAACAGCGCCTCGAAAGCAACCTAAACAGCAGCGGGCGAAATTTATGGTCAAAAGTATTTTGCAAGCCGCTGCTCACATTTTGGAACAGGGCAATAAGCCCTTTACCACCAACCACATCGCCGAGCGGGCCGGGGTGAGTATCGGATCACTCTACCAGTATTTCCCGGGGGCGGATGCGATAATGGCGGCGCTGATCCACGATCACGTCGCCGGCGAGCGCGCTGCGGCCGAAGCTATTCTGACCGCTTCCGGCGGGCACAATACCGATATGATGCGCGATTTGCTGATCGCATTTGTGGATGCCCACGCCGATACGCCCCGGCTTTCCGCCCGGCTGCACGCCCTGGCTCCCGGTTTTGGCCTGCAAGGCGAACTGGCCAATGCCCGCGATGCGCAGGCGATCAGCATCGCGCAAGCTCTGGGCCTGCCGGAAGCCGAGGTGATCATGGCGGTGATGGCGGTAGAAGGCGTAGTGCTGGCCACACTGGCCAACAACCCGGCACAGCTGCGATCAGCAGATTTTATTAATCGGCTTTACGCCATTGCAATGGCCCCGCTCTCGGTCGGTGCGGGGTAGGCCAACGCGGCCTTGGCACCTGCTTTGTAAAAACTGAAAGCCACACCCCCACTGCACCAATCGGCTTTCCATTCGCTTTTACCTGCCCGCCAGCACCCTGCCCGCTCTTGGTTTTTTTGCAATAAGCATAAAATATGATGCAATTGCGATCACGCCCCTTGACCCGCGCGCCGATTCCCGCCAATTACATAGCACTGGCCGCTTTGGCCCGGAAAATGAACAATATAAGGACTTGACCCATAGCTCGCAGACCTCATAACGCGCCCCCGCAGCGCGATACCGGCCCCCGCGCCAATTCCCGCATCCGTGCAGATGAAATCCGCCTGATTGGTGCCGAAGGTGAAAATATCGGTGTGGTTACACCCGAGCGTGGCATGCAGCTCGCCAATGAAGTCGGGCTTGATCTGGTCGAAATTTCTCCCAATGCCAACCCGCCTGTGTGTAAGATCATGGATTTTGGCAAGTTCAAATACGAGCAACAGAAAAAAGACAACGAGGCGCGCAAAAAGCAAAAGGTCATCGAGGTGAAGGAGGTGAAGTTTCGCCCCAATACCGACACCCATGATTATGACGTGAAAATGCGCAACGTGTTCAAGTTTTTGGATAATGGTGACAAATGCAAGGTCACCCTGCGCTTTCGTGGCCGAGAAATGGCGCACCTCAATCTTGGCCGCCGCTTGCTGGAGCGGGTCGCGGCTGATGTCGAGGCGGCCGAGATCGGCAAGGTGGATGCTATTCCAAAAATGGAAGGCCGCCAGATGGTGATGATGATAAACCC
>WFQA01000315.1 GCA_015487255.1 Paracoccaceae bacterium
CAGCCATAAAAAAGCCCGCACATTGCTGCGCGGGCTTAAAATGCGTAAAGGTTCAGCTTAACCACCCATGGTCTTGGCCACTTCAGCCGCGAAATCCTCAACTTTTTTCTCGATACCCTCACCAACAGCGAGGCGCACAAAACCGGTGACTTCCGCACCCGCTTCCTTGGCCGCCTGTGCCACGGTCACATCAGGGTTGATCACAAATTTCTGGTTCACCAGCGTGACCTCTTCAAAGAACTTGCGCATCCGGCCTTTGATCATATTTTCAATGATGTTTTCCGGCTTGCCAGATTCGCGCGCCTGCTCGGTCAGCACGTTTTTCTCGCGCTCAACCAGCGCCGGATCAAGGTCATCCTCATTTAGCGAGGCCGGGTTGGTCGCCGCAACATGCATACAAATCTGTTTGGCGATATCTTCATTACCACCTTTTAGCGCTACCAGCACCCCGATCTGCCCCATATCTGGCGCAGCGGCATTATGCACATAAGAGGCAATGATATCCCCCTCAAGCCGGGCCATGCGGCGCACGGTCATGTTTTCGCCGATGGTCACGATCTTTTCGCCGACCAGCTCAGATACGGTTTTGCCATCCATATCCGCCTCTTGCAGCGCTGCCACATCAGCCACGCCCAGCGCGGCTTTGGTGATACCCGCCACCATACCCTGAAACTCGGCATTCTTGGCAACGAAATCGGTCTCGGAATTGACCTCCACCGCCACGCCGACATTGCCGGAAACCGCCACGCCGACAAGACCCTCAGCCGCAGTGCGGCCAGATTTTTTGGCGGCTTTGGCAAGGCCCTTGGTGCGCAGCCAGTCAACGGCGGCTTCCATGTCACCGTCGGTTGCGGTCAGGGCTTTTTTGGCATCCATCATGCCAACGCCCGAGCTGTCACGCAGCTCTTTCACTTGTTTTGCTGTGATCGCCATCTTGGCTCTCCTATCAAATTCGGTTGGCGCGGGGCCCCTGCCCCGCGCATGATGCTATTTTTTGGCGGCCTCTTCCGGCGCGGCCTCAGCGGCTGGCTCAGGCGCGGGTTCAGGTGCTGCCTCAGCGACTGGCTCGGGTGTGGCTTCTGTGGCGGCTTCTGCGGGCAGATCTTCGCCAACGGTTTCTTCCATCTCGCCGATGTCAACACCGGCTGCGCCAAGCTGTGCCGCCATGCCGTCCAGCGCCGCCCGTGCGATCAGGTCGCAATAAAGTGCAATCGCGCGCGCCGCGTCATCATTACCCGGAATCGGGTAATCAATGCCGCGCGGGTCGGAGTTGGTGTCAAGCACCGCAATCACCGGCACGCCCAGCTTTTTGGCCTCGGCAACGGCGAGGCTCTCTTTATTGGTGTCGACCACAAAAATCAGGTCCGGTGTGCCGCCCATTTCGCGAATACCACCCAGGGAAGCCTGCAATTTTGCCTGTTGACGGGTCATGCCCAGCATTTCTTTCTTGGTCAGCCCCTCGCCGCCGTTTTCCAGCGCCTCATCCAGCTTTTTCAGCGTGGTGATCGAGTTGGAAATGGTTTTCCAGTTGGTCAGCATGCCCCCCAGCCAGCGCTGGTTAACATAGTATTGCGCCGAACGTTCGGCCGCATCGGCAATCGCCTTGCTCGCCTGCCGCTTGGTGCCGACAAAAAGAATCGAGCCGCCCTTGGCCACGGTCTGCTGCACCACGTTGAGCGCCGCATCAAGCAAAGGCACGGTCTGGGTGAGGTCCATGATGTGGATGCCGTTACGGGCCCCGTATATATACGGGCCCATCAGCGGGTTCCAGCGGTGGGTTTGGTGGCCAAAGTGAACGCCGGCCTCAAGCAGCTGGCGCAATGTGAACTCAGGAAGAGCCATTGGATATTTCCTTTCCGGTTTAATCCTCGGCAGGGAGTTGAGGCTTGCGCCAACCGGTGGACAGATGGGGATGTCTCCCCCATACGCCCTAAACCCTGCCTGTGGTTTCAATAGCCGCGCATTTAGAGCAAAGCCGCAGTTTTCGCAAGCGCTTAAGTGGAAAATCGCCCAAATCAGCAGAATCAGGTCGATTTCGGATGACGCGCCCCGCACATTTGTCTATCCAAAGAAAGACAGTGACAGTGAGCAGACAACAATATGAACGATGGGTTTACCCGTATCGAGGCCAAGGATCTGAGTTATTCTAACTCGTTTCCCTCGCCCAAACGGCATTTTGTAATCCGGTGGGTGGAGAACCTGACCGGGCGAATCACGATTCTCAGACTGGCCAAAAAACACCAGCAAGAGCCGCCCCTGCCCGGCAATTTCTGGCAACAGGCCATGGCGCGCATGGAAATCAACACCGATGTTGATGCCGCCGCCCTTGCCCGCATTCCCAAAACCGGGCCGCTGATCATTGTGGCCAACCACCCGCACGGGCTGGTCGATGGCATGGTGCTGTGCGAGATCATGAGCCGGGTGCGCCCGGATTTCAAAATCATGACCCGCGCCTTTCTGGCCAAGGTGCCCGATATCAATGACCGCATGCTGCCGGTTGCCTTTGACCACGAAGACGACGCGATTCGCAAAAACGTGCAGGCCCGCAAAGATGCGTTGAACCATGTGAAGGATGGCGGCTGCCTGATCCTGTTTCCCGCTGGCCGGGTGGCCCATAGCGAAACATGGTTTGGCCCGGCGATCGATGGTGAGTGGACCAGCTTTCTCGCAAGGTTGATCTCGCGCGGCAAGGCATCGGTTTTGCCGATGTTTTTTCACGGCCAGAACAGCCGGATGTATCTTTTGGCTGCCAAGCTTTCCCCCACCCTGCGCCAGGCTTTGCTGATGCATGAGGTGGTGCGCTCGCTCAAATCCGACATGCGCCCTGTTATCGGTGAGGCGCTTTCCTTTGAAACGCTGGACGCCATGGGCCTGCCCCCCAAGGAAATGGCCGCATATTTGCGCGAACTGACGTTGAAACTGGGCGAGCACTAATGGCGCCGGCGCCGGTTCTCTGCATTGGCTCGGCTTTGTGGGATATCATAGCCTCGGCCAGCGCGCCGATGCAGCGGGGCGGGGATATTGCCGGGGAAATACGGCGGCAAATGGGTGGCGTGGCGCTGAATGTGGCGCTGGCGCTGGTGCGGCAAGGCCAGCCTGCGGTGCTGCTCTCGGCGATCGGCAACGGGCCGGAGGGGGATGCGCTGATCGAGGCGCTGGAGTGCGAGGGGGTGGATTGCCGGTTTATCTACCGCTCGGATGACCCGACCGACAGTTACCTCGCGATTGAAAACCCCGATGGCGGTATTTTTGGGGCCATTGCTGATTGCGCCTCGCTGGAGCTGGCGGATGAAAAGATATTTGCGCCATTGCTTGATGGCCGACTCGGCTCTCCTGCCACCCCGTGGCCCTACCGCGTGGTGGTGGATGGCAACCTGCCTGCCGCATTGATGGCGGGCCTGCCGGGCCGGGTTGAATTCTCCGATTGCCAGCTCAATATCGTGCCCGCCTCGCCGGGCAAGGCAGACAGGCTGCGCGCCGCGCTGGCCGGGGGCGGGGTGACGCTTTATGTCAACCTTGGTGAGGCGGAAATCCTGTGCCAGACCAGACTGGAGGACAGCAAAGCCGCCGCGCAGGCATTGCTGGCCCTGGGCGCCGAACGCGCCATCGTCACCAACGGTGATCAGACGGTATGTTTTTCTGATGGCGCGACAACCATCACGCTTACCCCACCCAAGGCCGCCGCGCACAGCACAACCGGCGCGGGGGATGTGTTTATGGCCGCCCATATCGCCGCCGGCGGGGCCACAGCCGAAAGCCGCCTGCAAACCGCGCTGGAGGCCGCCGCCAGCCACATAACCCGGAAGATCACATGACCGCGCCGCTGAAATTCTCGACCGAAGTTGCCAATGCCCGCAAGGCCGCCCGGCCGATTGTGGCGCTGGAAAGCACCATCATCACCCATGGCATGCCCTATCCGCAAAATGTGAAAACCGCTGAATTGGTCGAGGCTGATATCCGCAAGGCCGGAGCGGTGCCCGCCACCATTGCCATTATGAACGGGCATATCCATATCGGGCTGGAACCTGACCAGTTGCAAACCCTGGCGCAGGCCAAAAACGTGGCCAAACTCAGCCGGGCTGATCTGGCTTTTGCGCTGGCCAATGGCCAGACCGGGGCCAGCACCGTGGCCGCGACCATGATCTGCGCCCATCTGGCCGGTATCGAGGTTTTTGCCACTGGTGGTATTGGCGGGGTGCATCGCGGGGCCGAGCACAGCTTTGATATTTCGGCTGATCTGGAGGAACTGGCGCAAACCCCCGTCAGCGTGGTGGCCGCCGGGGCCAAGGCCATTTTGGATCTGCCAAAAACCCTTGAAGTGCTGGAGAGCCGCGGCGTGCCTGTCATTGCCTATGGGCAAAATACCTTCCCCGCCTTTTGGTCGCGCGATAGCGGCTTGCCCGCCCCGTTGCGCGCTGATAGCGCCGCTGAGATTGCCGCCGCCCACAAGATGCGCGCCCGCCTTGGCCTGCCCGGCGGCCAGCTTATTGCCAACCCTATCCCGACCGAGGCGGAAATTCCGGCAGAGCAGCTTGCCCCCCATATCGAGCAGGCGCTCAAAGAGGCCGAGGCCGGTGGCATTGCCGCCAAGGCTGTCACGCCGTTTTTGCTTACGCGCATTTTCGAGCTGACGGATGGCGCATCCCTCAGGGCCAATATCGCATTGGTGCGCAACAATGCCCGCCTTGCCGCCGCCATCGCCATTGCCTTAAAGCAGGGTTAATACTTGCAAGCAGCGCGCCCAGCCCCTAACTCTTGAGCCAGGCGCCAACAGAAGAGAGACCATGGCCAAAAAACCTAAATTCAAACGCAAGAAGCCCACCCTGCTGCATCGGTTCCGCACCAACTTTTTGACCGGTGTGGTTATCGTGGCCCCGGTGACGCTGACCATCTATCTGATCTGGTGGGCGGTCAACCTCGTGGACAGGATGATCGTGCCATGGGTGCCGGCCATCTATAACCCTTCCACCTATCTCGGGGTGAATATCCTCGGCTTCGGGTTGGTTGTTTTTGTGTTTTTCTCCGCTGCTATCGGCGCGCTCACCAAGGGGCTGTTTGGGCGGCAATTGCTCAAATTCGGCGAAAATATCGTTGAGCGCATGCCGGTGGTGCGCAGCATCTATAACGCGCTCAAGCAGATCGCCGAAACCGTGCTTAGCCAGAGCAACAATTCGTTTCAAAATGCCTGTCTGGTGCAATATCCGCGCGAGGGGATCTGGGCGATTGCCTTTGTTTCGACCGAAACCAAAGGCGAGGTGCTGGAAAAACTGCCAAATGACAAGATGCTGTCGATCTTTTTGCCAACCACACCCAACCCGACTTCGGGGTTTTTGCTGTTTGTGCCGCGCAAGGATCTGGTCATTCTGGACATGACAGTGGAAGAAGCCGCCAAGCTGGTTATTTCTGCCGGGCTGGTTACCCCGCCCACAGCCGCCGAGATCGCCGCCGGGAAAAAGCCATTGCCCTCTAAATGATCACCGCGCTCACCACCGGGTTTTTCTCCTCACTGGTGCTGATTCTGGCGATCGGGGCACAAAACGCTTTTGTGTTGCGCCAAGGGATGTTGCGCCAGCATGTATTTCCGGTTGCCCTCACCTGCGCGCTTTCTGATGCGGTGCTGATCACGCTGGGGGTGATCGGGTTTGGCAGCCTTATTGCGGCTTTTCCCAATTTACCACTGGTCATGCGAATCGGGGGCGCGCTATTTTTGATATTTTATGGCGGGCTGCGGTTTTGGTCGGCATGGCGCGGGCAATCGCAGCTTGAGCCAGCCAAATCAGGTGGCAGCCTGCGCGCCACGGTGCTGACCGCATTGATTCTCACCTGGCTCAACCCCCATGTTTACCTTGACACCCTTGGCCTGCTTGGCGCGATATCGCTGCAGTTTGAAAGCTTGGCAGACAAGGTTTCTTTTGGTGTCGGCGCGGTTTTGGCTTCATTTGTATTTTTCTTTTCATTGACTTACGGGGCGAAGTTAATCTCGCCTGTTATGGCAAGCCCGCGCGCATGGCAAATACTGGACACGGCGGTTGGCCTGCTGATGTGGATATTGGCGCTGGGGCTGATTCTCGGAATCGGCGATTGAGAATCACTTTTTGGCTGAGTCTTGCAACCAAAGGGCTGATTCCGTGTTCAAAATGTCACACTCTTAAGGTTGATTCGAGCTTATGACTCTAAGATCGCCATATATATAGCTTTTTTGAAATTATTCTCTTGGCGCAAAGCCGCTTGGGGATTATAACTGACTCACTGCTCGATAGGTTTCTTGCCTGTATGAAACCTGCCTCAAGACTTAGCGCCCTCCTTGTGAGGGCGTTTTTTTTTGGCACCTCCCGGCTTGTCATCAAACTGTCATGCACTTGTTATAGGCTGCTCCCTGATCGGAGATCAGCCATGAACATTCTCATTCTTTGCACCGGAAATTCCGCCCGTTCGATTCTGCTGGAAAGCATTTTCATGCGGCTGGGCGAGGGGCGGGTTCGCGCCTTTTCCGCCGGCTCCATGCCTGTGGGGGCGGTTCACCCTGAAGCCCTGGCGCTGTTGCGGCAAAAATCCTACCCCTGCAAGGGGTTGCGCTCCAAAAGCTGGGATGAATTTGCCACCCCCGATGCGCCGCATATGGATATGGTGATCACCGTTTGCGGCAATGCCAAGGGCGAGAGCTGCCCGCGCTGGCCCGGTGCGCCATTGCGTGGCCATTGGGGCATTGGAGACCCGGCGCAGATCACCGGCTCTCCGGCGGCGACAAAAGCGGCGTTCAGGGTGGCTTTTGATGTGCTGGAGGCGCGCGCAAAAGCCTGGCTGGCGCTTGATTTTGAGCGTATGGACAGCGATGAACGCCAGCACCATATCAACCGAATCGGGGCGGCTAGTCTTGTGATGTGACCCACAGAATCAGCGCATCCTCCTCGCTGGTCGAGATCATGTTATGCCCCATCGTGGCATCATAATAGGCGCTGTCACCGGCTGCGAGCCGCACCGGCTCGTAAAACTCGCTGTAAAACTCCACCTCGCCGGAAAGCACATAGAGCAATTCCTCGCCGTCATGGCGCACCCAGCCGTCGAATTCATCAACATGCCGGGCGCGCACGGTGGCGCGGTAGGGCAGCATGCGCTTGTGGGAGATATCAGCGGCAATGATCTCGTGCTCATAGGTGGCGGTGATATGCGCGCGCCCTGCCCCGCGCCGGGTGATCGAGCGCCGCGCCAGCATTTTGCCCGATTTGGGCGGGGTGAAAAGCTGCGGCACCGAAATGCCCAGCCCCGAGGCCAGCTTGCGCACCGCTTCAAAGGTGGGAGACATCTGGCCGTTTTCGATTTTGGACAGGGTCGAGCGCGCCAGCCCCACCGCTTGCGCCGCCTGCTCCAGCGTCCAGCCGCGCTCATGGCGCAGGGCGCGCAGGCGGGCGCCAAGGTCAAGCTGGGCCGGGATCTCGCGCTCGGCTTTATCACGCGCGATGGATAGAATGGTGGCTTCGGGCAATTCGGGCATGGGGTCCTCAGTTCTTTCCCCTTTATGCCCGATTCTCCCCGGCAACAACAAGGGCCGATCGCCCATTGCGCATCACCGGCAGTTGCGGCTAGGTTGCCTTGAAAGGGGGCTTTATGACCCGCATTGAAATCATCTCAGACCCGATCTGCCCGTGGTGTTATATCGGCAAGGCCCGTTTTGAAGCGGCGTTGAAGGCGCGCCCCGACCACCCGTTTGAAGTCAGTTGGAAACCCTTTCAGCTTAACCCCGACATGCCGGCCCGGGGCATGGACCGGCAAGAGTATCTCGAGCGAAAATTCGGCGGGCCGGCCGGGGCGGCGCAGGTTTACGGCGCGATTGAAGAGGCCGCGAAGGCCGGCGGACTTTCCATCGATATAGCGGGCATAAAGCGCACCCCAAACACGATAAACGCCCATCGGCTGATCCACTGGGCCGGGCTGGAGGGAGTGCAAAACGCAGTAGTCGGCGAATTGTTCACCGCCTATTTCACCCGTGGCTCGGATATTTCCGACCCGGCAATCCTTGCCGATATCGGCGAAGCTGCGGGTATGGAGCGCGAGCTTGTAGAGCGGCTGCTGGCCTCGGATTCCGATACGGCCGAAACCCGCGCCGAGGATGAAAAGGCGCGGGAAATGGGGGTAAAGGG
>WFQA01000316.1 GCA_015487255.1 Paracoccaceae bacterium
CCCGCCACATGCAGGCGGGTAAAACCATGGCGATCAAACACACCACTTGCCAATAGCTGCATCGAATCGCTGAATTCCCCCACGGGCCGGGCCAGCCCGCCCGCCAGCAGCAGCGCCGATGAAACCCCGAGCGCCGCATAGCGTTGCACCCAGTTCTCCAGCATGGCCGCGTCAGCAATCATCCGCGCCGGAAAATGCGGCATCACCTCAAAACCATCCTCAACCAGCCGTTTGGCGGTGGTGAGCATATCCTCGATCGGGGTGCCATCGATATGGGCGATATAGACCCGCGTGCCTTGCGGCAATATCGCCCTGAAATCCCGCACCCTGGCTGCGGTGCGGGGCATGACCTCAATGGAAAACCGGCTCAGCAGCCCATATGGGGCAGGGGGGGTGTTCAGCGGCACGACATTCATGGCAGTTCCGTTTCAGGCAGGCTCCCAGCCGTCATTGGCAATCAGGGATTTGATCTTGGCCTGATCATAGGCCTGCTCCAGCGCGGCGGCCTGTGCATTTGCGACATCCTGATCACTGCCCGAGACCTCAACCGGCGCGGATTTGCGCCACTGGGCCAGATAATCATCACTGCCCGCCGCGCCGACCTTCATTGCCGCACGGTCAATCGCCTGCTCGAATCGCTCCGGCAGTTGCACTTTGGCGGCGCGGCGGCCCTTGCCGACAATCACTTGCGCCGGGATATCCCGCCAATAAACAATTACAACTTTTGCCATTTGCTCACTCCTTTTTGAACGCATTTGAGCCGAAAAGCCCCGTTTGTAAAGGGTGTGTCGTAAAGGGCGGTTGAAATGCCGCAACAAGCGTGTATGTTAAATGCACAGCAAAACTCATTGACGGTATGGACCGATGCACACAGAAACTGAAAAACAGACCCTGAGTCTGTCCTTTGAATTTTTCCCCCCTCATTCAGACGCGGCCAATCTGCGGCTATGGCGCTCGGTGGAGCGTTTGGCGCCGCTTAATCCGAGCTTTGTCTCGGTCACCTATGGTGCGGGCGGCGCGACGCGCGAGCGAACCATGGCGGCCATCACCGCCATCAAAGACCGCGCCCGGCTCAATATCGCGGGGCATCTCACCTGTGTCGGGGCCTCAAAAGAAGAAACACTGGATGTAGCGCGGGCCTATGCCAAGATCGGGGTCAAGCGTATCGTTGCCCTGCGTGGTGATCCGCCCAAGGGGGAAAGCCATTTCACCCCGCACCCCGATGGCTTTGCCAGCGCCGCTGAACTGGTGGCCGGGCTGAAAGCGGCCGGGGATTTTGATATTTCCGTGGCCGCCTACCCCGAAAAACACCCCGAGGCCATCTCGCTTCAGGCCGATATCGAAAACCTCAAGCGCAAGGTCGATGCCGGGGCCTCGCAGGCCATCACGCAGTTTTTCTTTGATAACGAGGATTTTCTGCGCTTTCGCGACCAGGCCGTGCAGGCGGGCATTGGTGTGCCGATCATCCCCGGTATTTTGCCGGTGGAAAATTTCGAAAAGATGATCCGCTTTGCCAAAATGTGCCAGGCCACTGTGCCGGAATGGATGCACAAGGCCTTTGGCAATGCCCAAACGCAAGAGGAGGTCGAAACCCTCTCCACCGCGCTGGCCACCGAGATGTGCGATAACCTGATGCATGAGGGCGTGCGGCATCTGCATTTTTACACGCTCAACAATCCCGACCTCACCTATAATATCTGCCGTGGCCTTGGCGTGCCGGTCAATGGCTTTGCGGCGCAAAACGGATTGGTTGCTTAAACCCTTTATCTGATATAGCCTGTCTGCAAACACCCCGCTGAGGCGGGGCATAGATTGGCTTGAACAATGAATAATGCGAGACCACCCGGTCTGGCGCCAAAACCTGCTTCCCATACGGGGGAGGGGCCGTTTTATGCGGCGCTTGACTTGGGCACAAATAGCTGCCGGATGCTGATTGCCACCCCCAGGGGCGGGCATTTTCAGATCGTGGATGCGTTTTCCAAATCGGTGCGGCTGGGGCTGGAGCTGGAGCGCACCGGCGCGCTTTCCAATGCCGGTATTTCCCGCACGGTGCAGGCGCTGCATGTCTGCGCCAAAAAGCTGCGCCTGCGCGGGGTGGTGGCGCGGCGGCTGGTGGCCACCGAAGCCTGCCGCCGGGCGGCCAATGGCGAGAAATTCATGAGCCGTATCCGCTCGGAAACCGGGCTGAAGCTGGAGATCATCAAACCCTCGGAGGAAGCCCGGCTTGCGGTTGTCGGCTGCGCGCCATTGGTTGCCCCCGAGGCACGGCAGGTGCTGGTGGTTGATATCGGCGGCGGCTCGACCGAGCTTGTGTGGATTGATCTGAGCGATGTAGAACCGGCGCAGAAAACCAAAGCGATGATGCAGCTCAGCCCGGGCACCGGCACCAAGGGGGTCAAAATGCCGCTCGGGGCCAGGGTGGTGGACTGGATCTCCGTGCCTCTGGGGGTGGCGACCTTGCTGCAGCGTTATTCCGACGTCAACGACGATTCCGCCCGCTTTGCCCTGATGGCCTGTTATTTCGAGGAAATGCTTGAGGAGTTCGCCCCCTATATCGAGGGCAGCAGTGCTGAAATGATGCACGGGTTGCAGGTTATTGGCACCTCGGGCACCATCACCACGGTTGGTGCCATGCATCTGGGCCTCAAGCGCTATGACCGCAATCTGGTTGACGGCATGGCCATGGGCAGCCGGGATGTAAACCGGGTGGTGGAGCGGTTTTTGCAGCTCGGCCCGGTCGGGCGGCGTGACGAGCCGGGGATCGGGCGTGACCGGGCGCAGCTCATCATGTCCGGCTCGGCGATATTGCAAACCATATTGCGCATCTGGCCCACCCGGCATATTCGGGTGGCGGATCGGGGCTTGCGCGAGGGCATGCTCTATTCGATGATGCATGCCGATGGTGCTTTTGAGGGGCAGTGATGCGAAAACCGGGTCAGAAAATCAAAAACTCCGGGCGCGGCCAGCGCGACCTGAAGGTGCGGGTGAAAACCGCCAAGGGCCGCAAGCTGGCCAGCACCCTGTGGCTGGAGCGCCAGCTCAACGACCCTTACGTGCAGCGCGCCCAGCGGGAGGGCTATCGGGGGCGGGCGGCCTTCAAGATCATGGAACTGGACGAAAAATACCGCTTTTTGCTGCCCGGAGCCAAGGTGGTTGACCTCGGCTGTGCGCCGGGTGGCTGGTGCCAGGTCGCGGTTGAGCGGGTCAATGCCCTGGGCGAGCGCAAGGGCAAGCGGATGGGCACGGTGCTGGGGATCGACCTGCAGGAGGTTGAGCATGTGCCCGGGGCGGAGATCCACCTGCTGGATTTTCTCGAGGACGAGGCCGACACCAAGGTCAAGCAATGGCTGGGGGGCAAGGCCGATGTGGTGATGTCGGACATGGCGCCGTTTTCATCCGGCCATAAGGGCGCGGATCATATCCGCATCATGGCGCTGGTTGAGGCGGCGCTTTATTTCGCGCTGGATGTGCTGGAGCCGGGGGGCACATTTGTGGCCAAGGTGCTGGCCGGCGGGGCCGAGGCGGATGTGATGAAGGTCCTGCGGGCCAATTTTGATAAGGTGCTGCATGTAAAGCCGCCCGCCTCGCGCAAGGACAGTTCGGAGAAATTCGTGATCGCCACCGGGTTCAAGGGGGGAGATGAGGGGTAGTTTCCCTCAATCATCCCCCGCTTGATAACAAACATATTCCAGATCCTCATTCCAATCTTTGACCAGCACCAACGGTGGCAGGGGGAAGGGGGTGATAGGCTGATCATTGACCTGCATCGTGCCTGCCAGCATATCAATGCGGCAATCCGTGGAATTATCCGGCGCAATGGAATCATAGGCCGACAGGTTGAATGCGCTGACAATAAACCGGCCATCCCGCTCGATGATCGTCAGGGTTTGTTCCCATTTATTGCGCCCGGTGCCGCGGTTTTCGCTGCGCAGCAGCAATGCGCCGCTGTCGTCAAATTCAAGCCATGGCACCGTGCCCCAATAATTACCGGTGGTTGCCAGTTTAGGGGCGTATAGCGCGGGGGTTTTGTCAAACGGCGCTCTGAAAATCAGCAACGCGGCGTAATCTTCATCGCGCAGCAATATCGCCTTGTAAAAGGCCGGGGCATTCCAGCCCGGCCCGACAGCGGAAATCACATCGCTGACCTGAACGCTGGCAGGAAAGGGGGCTGCGGGTTGCGCCTGCGCCGCCATGGGCAACAGGGCAAAAAGCAGGGGGGCGAATTTCATTTAAATATCCTCTTTTCAGGATAGAATGCGACCAGTTGCCCGGTTTGGCAAGTAAGGCTTGTAATTTCCGACCATAGCCGCGTTACTTTAAGCGCAGATGAAAGGGGCAGAAAAATGAAACGACAACCGCTTTGGCGCAGCACGCCGCCAGCGATCTTTCCGTCCATTCTGGGGCTGCTTGGCCTGGGGAATGGCCTGCGGTGGTTGTCCGGGGTTTGGGGGTATCCGGTGGCGGCGGGGGATTTTCTGCTTGGTGTCGCCGCTGCACTGCTGCTGTTTTTCAGCCTCTCTTACCTGGCCAAGCTGCTTGCCCGGCCCGGCGTTTTGCCGGAAGATTTGCGCGCGCCACCGGGGCAGGCGGGGCTTGCGGCCCTTGCGCTTGGCTATCTGGTGCTGGCGATGGGGGTGCTTTCCAAGGGCCAGATAGCGCATTGGTTCTGGTGGATCGGGGTGGGGCTGTTTTTGCTGCTGTTGCTGCTGATCATAAAAGTGCAGCTTAAAACCCCGCGCGCGGCGCGCAGCATTACACCATATGCGCTGCTGCCCTTTACCGGGCTGAGCGCGGCGGCAATGGCCGGGTTTTCGCTGGGTTACGGGCTGCTGAGCCAGATATTTGTCTATGCCGCATTGCTGGCGTTTATCTGGCTGGGGGTGCGGCTGGGCATCAAGCTGGTGCGCAACCGGCCACCTGCACCTTTGCGCCCGGCATATGCCGGTTTTCTGATGTCTCCAAGCCTGCTCGGGCTGGGGTTTGGGCAATTTGGCCCCGAGGCGGTTTTTGTGGGTTTTCTGGCGCTGGCCTGGCTGATAGCGCTGCTCATGCTGGCCGGGGCGGGCTGGATGACCAAATCCGGCTTTAGCCCGGTTTGGGGCGAGATCGGGTTTGCGGTGGCGATATTTTTCAACCTCAATATCATGGCGATCAGCAAGGGTTATGGTTTTGTTGCCGATACCGGGGCGCTTGCCGGGGCATTGATCGGCACGCCGCTGATTCTGTACATCACCTATAAAACCCTGAGAATGTGGATGCAGCGGGATTTGGGCAAAAAAACCGGGGCGGCTACGGCTTAGGGCTTCCCTTTTGCGGTGCAGCATGCGATAGGAAGGCGTCAACGATAACCCTAATTGGGAGGTCCACCATGGACATATCCGAGGCGCTCACCTTTGACGATGTATTGCTGGTGCCGGGGGCATCCGCCGTGATGCCAACAACGGCAGATACCCGCACACAGCTTACCAAAACCATCTCGATGAACATCCCGCTGCTCAGTTCGGCGATGGATACGGTGACCGAGAGCAAAATGGCGATTGCCATGGCGCAGGCGGGGGGTATCGGGGTGCTGCACCGCAACCTTGATATCGAGGAGCAGGCCCGGCAGGTGCGGGCCGTCAAGCGCTTTGAAAGCGGGGTGGTGGAGAACCCGATCACCCTGACCCCGGAGCAGACCCTGAAAGACGCCAAGGCGCTGCAAGAGCGTTACAAGGTTTCCGGCTTTCCGGTGGTCGATGCTGAGGGGCGGGTGCTGGGGATCGTCACCAACCGCGACATGCGCTTTGCCAGTGATGACGCCACCCCGATCTCGACCATGATGACCGCTGACAATCTGGCCATGCTGCGCGAGCCGGCTGATTTGGGCGAGGCCAAAAGCATGATGCAGGCGCGGCGCATTGAAAAACTGCTGATTGTCAATGAAAGCAACCAGTTGACCGGGCTTTTGACCATCAAGGATATCGAGCAGGCGGTGCTCAACCCCCATGCCTGCAAGGATGATATGGGGCGCTTGCGGGTGGCGGCGGCCTCGACAGTGGGTGAGGCCGGGTTTGAACGCTCAATGGCGCTGGTGGAAGCCGGGGTTGATCTGGTGGTGATCGACACCGCGCACGGGCACTCGGAGGCGGTGAGCGCGGCGGTGCGGCAGTTGCGAAGGGCGGCACCGGATGCGCAGATCATCGCGGGCAATGTTGCCACAGCGGCCGCCACCCGCAGCCTGATCAATGCGGGGGCGGATGCGGTCAAGGTTGGTATCGGACCCGGCTCGATCTGCACCACGCGGATTGTGGCCGGGGTTGGGGTGCCGCAGCTCACGGCGGTGAGTGACTGCGCCAGGGAGGCGGCCAGGGGTGGTATTTCGGTGATCGCCGATGGCGGTATCAAGTTTTCGGGTGATTTTGCCAAGGCGATTGCCGCCGGGGCATCTTGTGCGATGATCGGCTCGATGCTGGCCGGCACCGATGAAGCGCCCGGTGAGCTGTTTTTGTATCAGGGGCGCAGCTACAAGGCCTATCGCGGCATGGGCAGCGTTGGGGCGATGGCGCGCGGCTCGGCGGATCGCTACTTCCAGAAGGAGGTTTCGACCGAGAAACTGGTGCCCGAGGGGATCGAGGGGCAGGTGGCCTATAAGGGCGCGGCAGGGGCGGTGCTGCACCAGCTTGTTGGCGGGCTGCGGGCCGCGATGGGCTATACCGGCAATGCAACCATTACAGAGATGAATAGCGGGTGCAAGTTTGTAAAAATCACCTCGGCTGGGCTGAGCGAGAGCCATGTGCACGATGTGCAGATCACCCGCGAAAGCCCGAATTACCGGGGAGGCTAGCAGAGGACCACCTGATCCGGTGTACCCCGCATAAATGCATCGGAGGGGGTATGGATTTGCATAGGCAATATTGCTGATGTTTGTGGAGTTTGCGCCTGTTGGGGGATGTCAGGCCGTGTTGCATTCTTGGCACAGGCATCCCTCAACTTACCTATAGGCAATGTATTTTTGTTTAACAGGTAGCCCGCAAGGCATATGATTTATGTAGTTGATAAGTGGGGGACTTCATTATGACAAATAAAACACTGATTTTGGCCATCGCCACAGCGGCAGGAATGGCAACAGCAACCACATCCCAAGCGCAAGGCATCGCGTTTGACGGGGCCTATGTCCAGGGTGAATATATCGCAAATATCTATAACGGCGGCTATGATTATAGCCAGTACGGCGTTAATGGTGCCGTGCAGGCCTCGATTGGCCAATTTGCCCTTCAAGTCGATCTTGGTGTTTTTTCCTATGATATAGATGCGCCGCTCAACTCCTATTTCGCCCTGCATGCCATGTATAATATATCGCCAAACATCGTGGTCGGCGGATATTATGGCGTAGATCTTTGGAATGACGGTGCGTTCAGATCCCCTACATATGGTGTGGAAGCGAAGTTCACGCCCGGTTTTCTGGATGGCCGAATGAGCTTTGAAGCTTTTACTGGCACTTATATGCCATTTTTTACTCCGAACAGTGTGGAATTTATTGGCCTCGGTGTTGATTACGCCATCACTGACCGGATAAGCGTTGGTGCCAGCTATTTGCGTGCCGGGTGGTATGACCTGAATGACCCCGGCGATCGATTTGATGTGCTCGAAGTTGAAGGCAGCTATGATTTTGCCTCGGGTCTTTATGCGACGGCAAGCTATACCAACAGAATTACTCCGGGTTCTTTTGGTCAAGATACGACTTTTGGCATTGCCGTCGGGTTCAACTTTGGCGATGGCGTTACATTTGAGCGTCGTGGGTTTTCCGGTTTGTATCCGGGCCAGTAAGCAACGATATTGCAGCAAAACCTGTAACCCCGTGCAAATCCCTTTGCGCGGGGTTCTTCTCTGCCAATTTTCCCTTGCGTCTTACGGGATTCACAGGCAAATCCTTCAGCCATGACCCCATCAGCCCGCCTTTCCGCCGCCATTGCGCTGCTTGACCAGATCCTCACAGGCGACCCGGCCGAACGGGCACTCACCCGCTGGGCGCGGGCCTCGCGCTTTGCCGGCTCGAAAGACCGCGCGGCGGTGCGCGATATTGTGTATGATGTGTTGCGCCGCAAGCGCTCATTGGCGCATCTGGCCGGGGGGGAGAGTGGGCGCGGGCTGGTTTTGGCCCAGCAATATGCCAGTGGCGCCGCGCTTGATGAGCTGTTTGGCGATATGCGTTTTGCCCCGGCGGCCATAAGCGCCGACGAGCGCCATCAATTGCAAAACCCCGGCACAGCCCCCGATCCGGTGCGTTATGATTATCCGGATTTTCTGGCGGAGGAGCTGAAGCGCTCGCTGGGGGATGATCTGCCGGAAATCATGACGGCGATGCAGCAGCGCGCCCCGGTGGATCTGCGGGTGAACACCCTGAAAACCACGCTTGAGGAGGCGCAAAACTACCTCGCCCGTGATCTGATCTTCACCGAGAAGGTCGCCGGAGTGGCCGAGGCGCTGCGCATCACCGAAAACCCGCGCAAGCTCAATGGCTCCCTGGCCTATCGCTACGGGTTTGTCGAGCTTCAGGATGTTTCCAGCCAGATGGTTGCCCGGCTTAGCGGGGCGGGGCCGGGAATGAAAGTGCTGGATTACTGCGCGGGGGGCGGTGGTAAAACCCTCGCCCTTGCCGCCATGATGCAGGAAGAGGGTGCGCTTTATGCCCATGATGCCAACCCGCTGCGCATGAAAGACCTGCCCGAGCGGGCAAGGCGCGCCGGGGCGGATATTCGTATTGTTTCGAGTGAGCAAATTGATCAGGCGCAAAATTGCGATCTGGTGCTGGTGGATGCCCCGTGCTCGGGCAGTGGCGCATGGCGGCGCAACCCCGATGGCAAATGGCGGCTCAACCAGCGCGCGCTGGACGGGCTGGTCGATTTGCAGCGCGAAATTCTGGGCAGGGCGCAGGCGCTGGTGAAAGAGAACGGATTGCTCGCCTATGCAACCTGCTCGCTTTTGAAATGCGAAAACATGGATCAAACCGCATGGTTTGCAAGCCGGTTCAGTGGCTGGCGGCTGCTGCGCCAGCAAAGCCTCAGCCCGCTGACCGGCGGAGACGGGTTTTTTATCGCGGTTATGCAAAAAACCGGATAAGAAAATATTTGTTGTAAAAATTTCATACAAATTTAACGTATCACCTGTGATATGCCATTCTGACATATTGCAATTTTGTGAAAGTTCAATTTGGGTAACTTCGTCAATACAGTTAAAACCAGCCCTTTGCTTTGGGTTTTTCTGATCGCCATTTATTCAGCGGCGCTGCTGCTATTGGCTTATTCCTACACTGCCGGTCAGTATTTGCAGGCGGCGATTGGCGCTGCCTTGTTGCTTGCGATCGTGCTTATGGCGGGGGTGAAGCTTGCGCGGGCAGTGGTGGCAGAGCCGGTGGTGCCACATAATGACCCCTATGGCCGGAGCGATGCCCAATCGCTGCAGATGATCATGGAAAATTTGCCCGTTGCCCTGATCCGGCTGAGCATTGACGGGCAGATCGAGGGGGTGAATGGCGCGGCGCGCTCGCTTCTGGGCCGGGCCAACCTGATTGGCAAAAATTTCGGCGAGGAGGTTGAAGGGCTGGGCCGCTCGATGCAGGTGCGGGTGGCCGAGGCGGTAAAGGGGGACGGGATAAGAACCACCGAAATGGGCCGCTATTTGCGTGCAGGCAAAGAGGTGTTCTTGCAGGTTTCGCTGATGACGATGAGGTTCGCCGAGCGGACCTGTATCGTGGTGGTTTTGAGTGACAAGACCGAGATGAAGATACTGGAGGCGCAATTCGTGCAGAGCCAGAAAATGCAGGCAGTGGGCCAGTTGGCCGGCGGGGTCGCCCATGATTTCAACAACCTGCTCACCGCGATCAACGGCCATTGTGACCTGCTATTGCTGCGCCATAAAAGCGGTGACGAGGATTTTGGTGATCTGATCCAGATCAGGCAAAACGCCAACCGCGCGGCAGCGCTGGTGCGTCAGCTTCTGGCTTTTTCACGCAAGCAAACCCTGCGGCCCAAGGTATTGCACCTTGATAAAACCCTGGCACAGCTAACGCAACTGCTTAACCGGTTGCTGGGTGAAAAAGTGAACCTGAAAATTGATATTGATGAAGGGTTGAATCTGGTGCGGGTGGATGAGCGCCAGCTTGAGCAGGTGATCATGAACCTGGTTGTCAACGCCCGTGATGCCATGCTCGATGGCGGCGAGGTGCTGATCTGCGCCGAAAATGTCAATCTCGGGCAGCCGCTGGAGCGCGACAGGGCAACCGTGCCGATGGGGGAGTATGTCTGTATCCGCGTTAAAGATACCGGAACCGGCATCGAGCCGGATAATGTCAGCAAGATATTTGAGCCGTTTTACACCACAAAAAGGGTGGGGGAGGGCACCGGGCTTGGGCTATCCACGGTTTATGGCATTATCAAACAGACCGGCGGCTTTGTTTTTGTGGACAGCCTGCGCGGCAAGGGCACGGAATTTATTATTTATCTGCCCTGTTATGCCGGAGCGGCTGAACTTCCCAAAAAACGGCCCATCCCCGCCCCCGAGCCGGAGCAGGGCCAGTCCAGCGGCAGAATTTTACTGGTGGAGGATGAAGACCCGGTGCGCTCCTTTGCCACCCGCGCCCTGACCATGCGCGGCTATCAGGTGGACGAGGCCGAAAGCGGCGAGGCGGCGCTTGAGATGGTGGCGAAACACGGCGATCAATACGATCTTTATATTTCGGATATCATCATGCCCGGCAGGGATGGCCCGACATGGGTGCGTGAAGCGCTGGAAATACACCCCGATACAAAGGTGATTTTCATGTCCGGCTATGCGGAAGATGTGTTTGAGGATGGAAAACCGGATATCAAAGATGCCGGCTTTCTGCAAAAACCGTTTTCGCTTTCCGAACTGAGCGAGAATGTAAACCAGCGATTGGCGGAATAAGCACAGGCCTTGCGCCTGCATGAATCTTCCAAAAATTCATCTTTCGTAAAGATATTTGGTTAAATATCCAATTTAGTTAAAATTTTATTTGAAATGTTCTCGTTATGGCCTATAGAACAATAGGGGAACGTTTCGTTCATTGCCCATAAGGGCTGATTATGAGATAAGGGGTTAAGGCATGGCTGACACACTTTTGGATTTGGATAGCAGGCGCAATATGGACAAGAATAAAGCACTCGAATCTGCGCTCAGTCAGATAGAGCGGAATTTTGGCAAGGGCTCGATTATGAAGCTTGGGCAGAATAATCCGGTGGCGGATATCGAGGCGGTTTCAACCGGCTCGATCGGGCTGGATATCGCGCTGGGGATCGGTGGTTTGCCAAAGGGGCGGATTATCGAGATTTATGGCCCGGAAAGCTCGGGCAAAACCACATTGACCCTGCATGTGATTGCCGAGATGCAAAAAATGGGTGGGGTTTGCGCCTTTGTGGATGCCGAGCACGCGCTGGACCCGAAATATGCCAAGAACCTCGGGGTTGATCTGGACGAATTGTTGATCTCGCAGCCCGATGCCGGGGAACAGGCGCTGGAAATCACCGAAACTCTGGTGCGCTCGGGGGCGGTCTCGGTTGTGGTGGTGGATTCGGTGGCGGCGCTGACCCCGAAGGCCGAGCTGGAAGGCGATATGGGAGATTATCAGATGGGCGCGCAGGCGCGGCTGATGAGCCAGGCGATGCGCAAACTGACCAGCGCGATCAACCGCTCGAATTGCATGGTGATTTTCATCAACCAGATTCGTATGAAAATCGGGGTGATGTTTGGCTCGCCGGAAACCACATCAGGGGGTAACGCGCTGAAGTTTTATGCCTCGGTGCGGCTGGATATCCGCCGGATTGGCGCGCTGAAGGACCGGGACGAGGTGGTGGGCAATGCCACAAGGGTAAAAGTAGTGAAAAACAAGGTGGCGCCGCCCTTCCAGCAGGTCGAGTTTGACATCATGTTTGGCGAGGGTATTTCCAAAACCGGCGAATTGCTGGATATGGGGGTAAAGCTGGGGATCGTCGGCAAAGCCGGCTCGTGGTTTTCTTACGGGGACGAGCGCATCGGGCAGGGGCGGGAGAATTCCAAAACCTTCCTGAAAGAGCACCCGGATGTCGCCCATGAAATCGAAGACAAAATTCGCGCCGCGCACGGGCTGGATTTTGATGGCTCGGAAGATGCGGTGCTGGAAGAATAGCTGGATTGCGGTTTATCCATAAAGAAAACGGGGCGGCCATTTGGCTGCCCTTTTTTACAGTGCCCGGTGGACAGCCCCGCCGCTTCGGGATAGAGGTTTTTTAACCGCCAATCGAAGATATAAGGGTTATCATGGCCAGCATTAACGACATTCGCAGCACGTTTATTGAATCATTTGTCGATCGTGGCCATCAGGCGGTGGAAAGCTCCTCGCTGGTACCGCGCAATGATCCTTCGTTGATGTTTGTCAATGCGGGCATGGTGCAGTTCAAAAACGTGTTCACCGGACTGGAGAAGCGCGATTATACCCGCGCCGTGACCTCGCAAAAATGCGTGCGCGCCGGGGGTAAGCATAATGACCTTGATAATGTCGGCTATACCGCGCGGCATCATACGTTTTTTGAAATGCTGGGCAATTTCAGTTTTGGCGATTATTTCAAGGAGGAGGCGATCCCCTTTGCCTGGGATCTGCTGACCAGGGAATACGGGCTGGATAAAAGCAAGCTGCTGGTCACGGTTTATCATACCGATGACGAGGCGGCGGATATCTGGAAGAAATATGCCGGGCTGTCGGATGACCGCATCATCCGCATTGCCACGGATGATAATTTCTGGTCGATGGGGGCCACCGGGCCATGCGGGCCGTGCTCGGAGATTTTTTATGACCATGGGGATAATATCTGGGGCGGCCCTCCCGGATCAAAAGATGAGGATGGCGACCGGTTCATTGAAATCTGGAATCTGGTTTTCATGCAATATGAGCAGCACGGCGATGGCAGCCGCACCGATCTGCCCAAGCCCAGCATCGATACCGGCATGGGGCTGGAGCGCATCGGCGCGGTGTTGCAG
Organism: Paracoccaceae bacterium; assembly: GCA_015487255.1. Classification (GTDB taxonomy): domain Bacteria; phylum Pseudomonadota; class Alphaproteobacteria; order Rhodobacterales; family Rhodobacteraceae; genus UBA3077. Next base: position 13,009 of record WFQA01000316.1, read on the forward strand.
GGCAAGCATGACAATTACGAGACCGACCTTTTTCGCGACCTGATCGAGGCCGCCGCCCATGCCACCAACACCGACCCGGACGGCAAGGGCAATGTGCACCTGCGGGTGATCGCGGACCATCTGCGCTCGACCTCGTTTTTGATCGCGGACGGGGTGCTGCCCAGCAATGAGGGCCGCGGCTATGTGTTGCGCCGGATCATGCGCCGCGCCATGCGCCACGCCAACCTGCTGGGGGCGCGCGAGCCGGTGATGCACCGGGTGGTGCCGGCGCTGGTGGCGCAAATGGGGCAGGCTTTTCCCGAGCTGACGCAGGCGCAAAGCATGATCGAGGAGACGCTGGAGCTGGAGGAAACCCGGTTTCAAACCACGCTCGAGCGCGGCCTGAAGCTGCTGGATAGCGAATTGGACAAGCTGGGTGAGGGGGCCGCATTACCCGGTGAAACCGCGTTCAAGCTTTATGACACTTACGGTTTTCCGCTTGATCTCACCCAGGATGCCCTGCGCGAAAAGGGCCGCAAGGTGGATACTGACGGTTTTGACGCCGCGATGGCGGCGCAAAAGGCCAAGGCGCGCGCGGCCTGGGCCGGATCGGGTGAAATGGCCGATGAAACCGTTTGGTTTGATGTGGCCGATACGCACGGGGTCAGTGAATTTATCGGCTATATCGAGGAGGAGGCCGAGGGCAATATCGTGACGCTGGTGGTTGATGGCAAAGCGGTTGACCGCGCCACAGGGATGGTGAGCGTGGCGCTGAACCAGACGCCTTTTTACGCTGAATCCGGTGGGCAGGTTGGCGATGAAGGAG
>WFQA01000317.1 GCA_015487255.1 Paracoccaceae bacterium
GAAGCATCATCTCGCGCCGTTGCTCTTGCGTGGGCAGCGCCCCCAGCTCAAAAAACGCAATGGCAATACCGGTTATGGCGAGTTTAGGCTCATCTATGCTCTCAACCGGGTGCACATTGGAGCGCCGCTTAAAACCAAACCGCCGGGCGGCAGCTTTGATCTCGCCGGGCACCTCGATCAACACCTTGGCCACTTCGGCCGCATTGCGCGCCCGCTGCGCCCAGAAAAATGCCGCAATGGCAAACCCGATCAAGGCTATGATAAAAGGCATTTATCTCTCCGTTTTTCAGGGCAGCCCGCAATACCAAGCCTTCAGCCCTAGAATTATTTACCATCTGGGTTTCCGCATAAAAGCGGAGGAAAATCGCCAATCAACCATATTTACATTAATTCAGTGTTGTTTGCTTATCACTTCAAGGATTTTTACACAAGATGTTGTCGCCCCCCTGCCCTATCTGCCATAATATAGCCAAAAAGGAATCGAGCCATGTCTAACGACCTCTTTAACGAGGGTGCCACCCCTGATGCGTATAACGCCGCTTCCATCGAGGTGCTGGAGGGGCTGGAGCCGGTGCGCAAGCGCCCGGGCATGTATATTGGCGGCACCGATAGCCGGGCGCTGCACCATCTGGTGGCCGAGGTGCTGGATAACGCGATGGATGAAGCCGTGGCGGGCCATGCCAACCGCATCGAGGTGGAGCTGCTGGAAGATTATTCGGTGATGATCCGCGATAATGGCCGGGGCATTCCGATAGACCCGCACCCGAAATTCCCCGATAAATCCGCGCTGGAGGTGATTCTCACCACCCTGCATGCGGGCGGCAAATTCACCGAAGGCGCTTATCAGACCTCGGGCGGGCTGAACGGGGTTGGCTCCTCGGTGGTAAACGCGCTTTCGGACAGTATGGTGGTGGAAGTGGCCCGCAACCGCGAGGTTTACAGCCAGAGCTTTTCACGCGGCAAGCCCCTTGGCCCGCTGGAAAAAACCGGCAGCGCCCCCAACCGGCGCGGCACCACCGTTACCTTCCACCCGGACCCGGAGATTTTTGGCCGCCTCAGGTTCAAGCCCGCCAAGCTTTATGATCTGGTGCGCTCCAAGGCATTTTTGTTTTCCGGGGTTGAAATCCGCTGGAAATCGGCGATTGAAGATGGCGAGATGCCCGTTGAGGCCAGCTTCCACTACCCCGGCGGGCTGGCGGAGTATCTTTCCGAGGTGCTGGGCAAGGTGATGACCTATGCCGATACCCCTTTTGCCGGCAAGGTGGATTTTCAGGAAAAGTTCAACCAGCCCGGCTCGGTGGAATGGGCGATCAACTGGACCCCGATGCTTGACGGTTTCCTCGACAGCTATTGCAACACCGTGCCCACCCGTGATGGCGGCACCCATGAAGGCGGCTTCTGGGCGGCGATATTGAAGGGCATGCGGGCTTATGGCGAGTTGGTCGGCAATAAAAAAGCCGCCAATATCGTGCGCGATGACCTGACAACCGGCGGCTGCGCCCTGCTCTCCATTTTCATCAGCAACCCCAGCTTTGTTGGCCAGACCAAAGACCGGCTCTCCAACGAGGCAGCGCAAAAAATGGTTGAAAACGCGGTGCGGGACCATTTTGACAACTGGCTGGCCGCCGATACCAAATCCGCCGGGGCGATCCTCGATTACCTCGTGCTGCGCGCCGAGGAGCGGCTGAAGCGGCGGGCTGAAAAGGAAACCCAGCGCAAATCCGCCACCAAAAAACTGCGCCTGCCCGGCAAGCTGGCGGATTGCTCGGGGGCCAATAAGGAAGGCTCTGAGCTATTTATCGTGGAAGGGGATTCGGCTGGCGGATCGGCCAAACAGGGGCGTAACCGCAAAACCCAGGCGATCCTGCCGCTCAAGGGTAAAATCCTCAATGTGCTTGGTGCGGCCAGCAATAAAATGATGCAAAACCAGGAGATCAGCGACCTGTGCCAGGCCATGGGGGTGCAGATGGGCAGCAAGTTCAACATCGATGATCTGCGCTATGACCGCATCATCATCATGACCGATGCGGATGTGGACGGTGCCCATATCTCGGCTTTGCTGATGACCCTGTTTTACACCCAGATGCGGCCGCTGATCGATAACGGCCACCTGTTTCTGGCCGCCCCGCCGCTTTACCGGCTGACCCAGGGGGCCAAATCGGTTTATGCCGCCGATGCGGCCGAGCGCGATGAATGGCTGGCAAATGGCCTTGGCGCGCGGGGCAAAATCGAGGTATCGCGCTTTAAGGGCCTTGGCGAGATGAACCCGAGCCAGCTTAAAGAAACCACGATGGACCCCAAATCCCGCACCCTTATCAGGGTGATGATCGAGGAGGATGAGCCGGGCGAAACCAGCGATTTGGTCGAGCGCCTGATGGGCAAAAAACCGGAGTTGCGGTTTCAGTATATTCAGGAGAATGCGCAGTTTGTTGAGGCGCTGGATGTTTAACCAAGCATGAAGGCACTACAGGCATATTGTTTCTCTAAAAGGTTGAATCACCTTAATAAAACTTGACCAAATGATAAAACAATGCATCATTCTTTCGAGACCATCCGCCTAGTTCCAACAGAAAGGGAAATGATCCATGAAACTACCACTGATGTTAACCAGAAGGGGTGTCATTGCCGGGGCCACTGTGCTCGGGCTGGCGCTTTCTTCCGCTGCCGCCATGGCGCAGGTCAAGGTCGCGGGGGTCTTCACCCTGCCGGTCGAGCAGCAATGGATCAGCCGCATCCATATTGCGCTGGTCGCCGCCGAGGAACGGGGGGATATCGAATATGTCTATTCCGAAAACGTCTCCAACACCGATTATGAGCGGGTGATGCGCGAATATGCCGAAAGCGGCGTTGATCTGGTGGTCGGCGAGATTTTCGGGCTGGAGCGCGCGGCGCGCAAAGTGGCCGCCGATTATCCTGATACAGCCTTTCTGATGGGCTCATCCTTTGCCCCGCAAGCGCCTAACCTTTCGGTGTTTGATAACTACATCCACGAGCCGGCCTATCTTTCGGGCATGGTGGCCGGTGCGGCGAGCGAGAGCAACCTGATCGGGTTGGTTGGCGGCTATGCCATCCCCGAGGTCAACCGCCTGATGAACGGCTTCATGGAAGGCGCGCGGGAAACCAACCCGGATGTCAAATTCCTCGTTAATTTCATTGACAGCTGGTATGACCCGCCCAAGGCCAAGGAAAGCGCCTTTGCGATGATGGATGCGGGCGCTGACGTGATGTATGCCGAGCGTTTTGGCGTATCGGATGCCGCCGTTGAGCGCGGGGTGAAGGCGATCGGCAATGTGATCGACACTTCGGCCGATTACCCCGGCACCATTCTGGCTTCGGCCCTGTGGGATATGGGACCAACCATTGATATCGCGGTAAAAGCCGTGGCGGATGGCAGCTATGTGGCGGATGATTATGGCCAATACAGCTATATGCAATATGGCGGCAGCTCGCTGGCGATGGATGAATCACTGGTGCCGGCGGATGTTGTGGCAGCGGTGAAAGCCAAGGAAGCGGCAATTCTGGATGGCAGCTTTGTGGTGCCGGTCAATGATGAAGAGCCGGTTTCGGACAATTAAAAGGCAGGGGCCGGGGGTATCCTCCGGCCCCGTTTATATATGAAAAACTCCCCCGTTCTCAAACTCAACCATCTGAGCAAGCGCTTTGGCGCGGTGCTGGCCAATGATGATGTCAGCCTGGAGCTTTATCGCGGCGAGGTGCTGGCGCTGCTTGGCGAAAACGGCGCGGGCAAGACCACGCTGATGAACATGCTTTTTGGCCATTATATGCCCGACAATGGCCATATCGAGGTGATGGATGCGCAGGGCAAAATGCAGCCCCTCACCCTTGGCCACCCGCAGGCGGCGCTGGAGATGGGCATCGGCATGGTGCATCAGCATTTCACCCTGGCCGAAAACCTGACCGCGCTGGATAACATCCTGCTCGGGGCCGAAAGCCTGTTTGCATGGCGGCACAACCGCAAAAAGGCCCGTAGCAAAATCGAGGGCATCATGGCCCGCACCGGGCTGGCCGCGCCTTTGGATGAAAAGATCGGCACGCTTAGCGTGGGCGAGCGCCAGCGGGTGGAAATTTTGAAGGCGCTTTATCATGACGCCCGCATTCTGGTGCTGGATGAGCCTACCGCCGTGCTCACCCCGCAAGAGGCCGACACCCTGTTTGAAAACATCGGCGCGATGACCGGTGAGGGGCTGTCGGTGATTTTCATCTCGCACAAACTGCGCGAGGTGCTGGCCTTTTCACAGCGAATCGCGGTGCTGCGCCATGGCAAGCTGGTGGGGGAGATCGCCACCAAAGACGCAGATGAGCGGGTGATCGCCCGGATGATGGTCGGCGCGGATACCCCCGCCACCCCGCGTAGCCCCATGCCCCCCGGCGCGCCCGTGCTGGAGCTGGAGGATATCAGCATCAAAGGCAGCAATGCCCGCACCAGCCTGCAAGCGGCCAATCTGAGCATTTGCGCCCACGAGATCGTTGGCATTGCCGGGGTTTCGGGCAACGGGCAGGCGGCGCTGGCAAGGCTGGTTTCGGGGCTGGTGGCACCAAGCAGCGGCAGCATGCGGGTTGCCGGTGAAAAGCTGGGCAGGTTCACCCCCACTGCGGCACTGCAAGCCGGGATCGGGCGCATTCCCGAAGACCGGCACCATGACGGGGTGATCGGCGCGATGTCGGTGGCGGAAAACCTGATCATCGAGCGGCTGGGCGCCCCAGATGTGCAGCAAAACGGCTTTTTGCGCCAGCGCGAGATCAGCCGCCATGCCGATGCGCTCTGTGCCGCTTATGATGTGCGTGGCCCCGGCATTGAAGCCGATGCGCGGCTGCTCTCGGGGGGCAATATCCAAAAGCTGATATTGGCACGGGTATTTGAAGCCGCACCAAAGCTGATACTGGCCAACCAGCCGACCCGCGGCCTTGATCTGGGCGCGGCCTCCGAGGTGGCGCGCCGGCTGTTCGAGGCCCGCGAGCGTGGCGCGGGCGTGCTGCTGATCTCGGAGGATCTTGATGAAATTCTGGCGCTTTCCGACCGGGTTGTGGTGATCCATGACGGGCATTTGCACCCGGCCCACAGCAGGGAGCGTGAAGCCATTGGCCTGATGATGGCAGGAGAGAATACATGCTGAGGATAGAACCCCGCGAAACCCCCTCGAAATGGTGGACCATCGGGGTGCCGGTGGCCTCGGCGCTGCTGGCGCTGGGGCTGGCGGCTATTCCGCTTTTGCTGGCGGGGGCGGATGTTTTTCAGGCTTACGGGCAGATGGCCAAGGGGGTTTTTGGCTCGACCTTTGCCTATACCGAAATGCTGACCCGCGCCACGCCGCTTATTTTTACCGGGCTGGCGGCGGCGCTGGCCTTTCGCGCCAAGCTGTGGAATATCGGGGCCGAGGGGCAGCTTTACCTGGGCGCGATGGCCGCGGTGGCCGTTGGCACCGGGCTGATCGATGCGCCATCCTGGGTGCTGATTCCGATCATTTTATTCATCGGCGCGGCGGCGGGGGCTTTGGGCATGGCCGGGCCGGCTTACCTCAAAACCCGCTTTGGTGCCGACGAGGTGGTGACCACGCTTTTGCTCAATTTCATCATCCTGATCTTTGTGCAGATGATGCTGGAAGGCCCGTTAAAAGACCCGATGGGCATGGGCTGGCCGCAATCCGAACCGATTGTCGATAACGCCGCCCTGCCGCAACTGTTGCCGCGCATGCGCCTGCATGCCGGGCTGATCATTGCGCTGGTGCTAGCGGTGGGGGCGCAGATCATGCTGTCAAAATCCGTATGGGGGTTCAAGCTGCGCGCGGTGGGGGAGAACGCGGCGGCGGCGCTGCATGCGGGCATTGGCGTGAAGCGCACCCTGATGGGTGCGGCGGTGGTTTCGGGCGCGATGGCCGGGCTGGCCGGGGTGGGCGAGGTGGCCGGGCTGCGCGGCTATCTGACCACCGATCTTTCGCCCGGTTATGGCTATACCGGCATTGTGGTGGCAATGCTGGCCGGGCTTTCGCCGATGGGGGTGGTGGTGGCGGCGCTGTTTATCGCCAGTGTTTTTGTCGGAGCCGATACTATGAGCCGGGCGATGGGGGTTTCGAGCTATCTGGCTGATCTGGTGGTGGCGATGTCGCTGATTTGCGTGCTGGTTGGCGGGTTTGTTGCCCGTTATCGCATCATCCGC
>WFQA01000318.1 GCA_015487255.1 Paracoccaceae bacterium
CCCATGCCCGCACCGATTTCCGTGATCATCCCAACGCTAAATGCCGCAGCCGGCATTGGCCCCACGCTTGGCGCGCTGTCCGAGGGGTTGGATGCCGGGTTGATCGGAGAGCTGATCATCGTGGATGGCGGCTCAAAAGACGGGATCGAGCGTGTTGCTGAGCAGGTCGGCGCGCATTTTCATTCCATGCCCCCCGGTCGTGGAGGCCAGCTAAGCGCGGGCGCGGATATCGCCACCCGCCCCTGGCTGCTGTTTGTTCACGCTGATACCGTGCTTTCGGAGAACTGGCTTGCCGCTGTGCAATCCCATCTGCAAACCCCGCAAAAAGCCGGATATTTCCATCTGCGGTTTGATGCAACCGGCTTTGCGCCGGGTTTTGTCGCTGGCTGGGCCAACCTGCGCAGCCGTATGTTTGGCTTGCCTTACGGCGATCAGGCGCTGCTGATTTCCCGCCAGCTTTATGGGCAATCCGGTGGCTACACGGGCCAGCCGCTGATGGAAGACGTTGCCCTTGCCCGCGCCCTGCGCGGCAAGCTCGCCCCGCTTAAGGCGCATGCCACAACCAGCGCGGCAAAATACCAGGGCCAATGGCTGCGCCGGGGCAGCCGCAACCTCGCACTCCTTTTGCGCTACTTTCTCGGCACCAGCCCCGAAAAACTTGCCCAAATTTACCGGAGCTAATCGTTGATCGTGCAAAGCTGATATATATTGGTATTATTGAACGCAAAATGTTGTAGTTTTGCGCCACCGAGCGCAGCGAGGCCACCGCCGCCGGCCAGCCGTGTTTTTGGCTTTGCCAAAAACCGTGCCTTTGCCGAGCGGGGGGGCAGGGTGCCATATTGGCCACAAACGAAACGTTATAAGCCCTCCCCGAGGCAAAGGCACCTCCGCGGGTTCGTATAGGCTTTACCGTTTCGCCAAACGCAACGGTGCTCTCCCGCCCGTCGGCGTCGTGTTGCTGCGCAACAAGCCACCTCCCGTTGGGCTTGGCCTCGCTTCGCTCGACGGTCCGGTTCAGCCGCCAAATTGTAGCCTGAAAAGCTCGGCATAGATGCCACCCTTGGCTAGCAACTCCTCATGGTTGCCAGTCTCGATGATCCGGCCCTGATCCAGCACCACAATCATATCCGCATCGCGAATTGTTGCCAATCGATGCGCGATCACCAGTGTCGTCCGGCCTTTGGACAGCACGTCAAGCGCCTGCTTGATCACGGCCTCAGATTCTGCGTCCAATGCCGAGGTTGGCTCATCCAACAGCAGAATGGGCGCATCCCTGAGCATGGCCCGGGCGATGGATATCCGCTGTTTTTCTCCCCCAGAAAGCGTGCTTGATGCCGCCGCCACCGGGGTCTCGTAACCCTGTGGCAAGGCCGAGATAAACCCGTGCGCGGCGGCGGCTTTTGCTGCTGCCTCGATCTCATCTTGCCCCGCACCCTGCCGCCCAAAGCCGATATTCTGCCCGATCGTGCCGCTCAGCAGCACCGAATCCTGACTGACCAGCGCAATCCGGCTGCGCAAATCACCCTGCGAAACCGCCCTGATATCCACCCCGTCAACCTCTATCACCCCGGAGCTGACATCATAGAGCCGTGGCAGCAGGTTAAATATGGTCGATTTCCCCGCCCCCGAGCGCCCGACAAAGGCCACGGTTGCCCCGGCGGGCACCTCAAGTGAAATCCCTTCAAGTGCCTGCTTGCCATCAGGATAGCTAAAACCGACATCCTGAAAAGAGATCGCGCCCTTGCCGGCGGGCACATCCAGCGGCTGTGCCGGATCGTTGATATGGCTTTGCAGGTCCAGAATCTCAAACACCCGATCCAACGCCGCTTCGCCTTGTTTGGCCATGGCGAATGTCTTGCCCAGGTTGCGCGCCGGTTGCGAAATAACCCCGAACCCGGCCATCAGCGCCATGAAATTCGCCAATGTGGTGGTGCCGTTTGAAAGCCGCCAGGCCACCACCACCAGCAAGGCCGCAATTGCCAACCCGGAAAGGCTTTCCATAATAGGCGAAAGCCGGGCCTCCAGCCGGATCAGCCGCATCTTCAATGCTAATAGCCGGTCAAAAATACTGCGCGCACTCCGCAGCAAATATGGCTCCAACTGATAACTGCGTGCCATGCGGATACTGCCCAGCGCCTCGGAAATCTCGCCGGTCATCAGCGCCAGATCATCCTGGGTTTCGCGCGAAACAACATGTAAGCGCCCGCCCACCCGGTTCACCGGCCAGACCGCAAGCGAGAAAACCGCGATAAGGGTCAGCGTGATCACCCAGTCGATACTCAGCATGACAATCACGGTGGCCAGTAATATCAGCACCGCGGAAACCCCGGTGAAAATCTGCATCACCGATTGCCGAACCAGCAGGATATCAGCGGTAAACCGGGTGGAAAGCGCGGTGGGGCTTTCACCCTGCACCAGGGCCAGATCGGCAAAAACCAGTTTCTCGTGCATGGATTTTTGCAAATCGGTCTCGGCCCGCACCAGCGCCGAGTTGCTGTTGACCTTGAACAACCAAGTGCTGAACCCCTTGGAACTGCTCAGAAATATCATCAGCAACGGCCCCCACCAGATCACATCCGGGTCACGCATCTGGAAGCCGTCAATGATCCACTGCATGCCCTTGGCATAGCCTGCCGAGGCCAGCGCACCGCCGACCATGCCCAAAAAAGCCAACAGCAATATGGCTTTGTAGCGCTTCAGCCAATCCCGCCACAGGCGTTTGTAGGGGTTGGTGTTCATGCTTTTTGCGCCTTGGCCAGCGCCTCGGGCAGGGTTTTTTCCAGCAAGGCCAGATCATCATCCGTGCCGGCCGAAATGCGGATACAGCGGTTTTGCGGGGCGCTGAACGGCATGCGGATAAACACCCCAAGCTCACCAAGCGCAGCCACAACGGCCTTGGCAAAATCCTCCCCCTGCCCGCAATCAATACAGACAAAATTGGTGGCCGAGGGCAGGGGCAAAAGCCCGTTATCAGCAGCAATCCGGGCAATCCGCGCCTTGGCCCTGCTCACATTTTCAAGGGTTTGTGCCAAATATGCCGTATCCTTCAGTGCCGCCAGCGCGCCCTGCTGCGCGGCGCGGTTCATGCCAAAATGGTTGCGCACCTTGTCAAAAGCCTTCACAAAACCGGCATGGGCAATCGCGTAACCCACCCGCGCCCCCGCCATGCCATAAGCCTTGGAAAAGGTCCGAAACCGGATCACCCTCGGGTGGCTGACATCAAGCACCGGTGCTGCGCCTTCGGGGGCAAACTCGATATAGGCTTCATCAAGGCAAAGCGTAGCCCCTGCGGGCAAATCATCGATCATGGCCTGCACACTGGTCGCCCCGAGCACCGAGGCCATCGGGTTATCCGGGTTGGCGAGGTAAACCAGCTTCGCGCCGGTCTCGCGTGCCTTTGCCAGCAAAAGTGCGGGGCTTTCAGCATCGTTTACATAGGGCACCGTGTGCAGCTCACCGCCATAACCGGTGACATGGTAATTGAAGGTGGGATAAGCACCGGCGGTGGTGACCACCTTGTCACCAACGCCAACCAGCAGCCGCACCAGATAGCCCAGCAGCCCGTCAATGCCCTCGCCGATCACGATGTTTTCTGGCTGCACCCCGTGCTTTGCCGCCAG
>WFQA01000319.1 GCA_015487255.1 Paracoccaceae bacterium
AACCCCGAGCGGCCCCAGCTCCAGCGCCAACTGGCGCAGCAAAAACATGGTGGCGGCTTTGGGGATGCCGTAAGCGCCAAACCCCTTGCCGGGGTTGACCGCCTGTTTGGAAATATTGAACAGGATCTGCCCACCGCGCCCCTGGGTGGAGAATATGGCGGCAGCAGCCTTGGCAAAGCTCTGATGGGCAAAGAAATTCAACTCAAAACTCTTTCGCAGGGTCTCGTCAGGCATATCTGCCATTTCGCCACTCCAGGCCGCTCCGGCGTTGGAGACAAGAATATCAAGCCCGCCAAAAGCGCGGATACAGGCATCCATCGCCTTTCCGGCCGCCCCGTCGGCTGTGATATCCATGGCAAAGCCATCATGGCCCACGCCGAGGGTTTTGAGCGCGGTATCCAGCGCCGTTTGTTCCAGATCAACGATAAAAATATTTGCCCCGAGCGCGGCAAAGCTCTGCGCCGTGGCCAGCCCGATCGCGCCACCGCCGCCGGTGATCATCACCACCCGGCCTTGCAGCGCGGGGGGCTTGCCCTTGCCCAGCTTGGCCTGCTCCAGCGACCAGTATTCCATATCAAACAGCTTTTCGGCTGATACCGGATGGAAACCACCGCAGGCCTCGCCATTGGTCATCACATGCATATTTTGCGCTGCCAGATCGCTGGCGGCAGCGGCGGCTTTGGCATTGGCCGAAATCCCGACCACCCCGACCCCTTCGATCCAGGCCAGATTGGGCGTGGGGCACAGCATGGTTTTACTGTTGCCATGCCGGGCATTGTTGGCCGTGAAATACGCGGTATAATCCTTGATAAACCCGTCAACGGCCTGCTCAACCGCAACCTGACCACCCTGCAAAATTTCACGGGTCAGCAGCAGCGGGTGGTTTTTGGTGCGGATCACATGGTCCGGCGTGGCCACACCGCGACGGCTGAGGCTGGCAAGGTCATCACGCTGAAGAAAAGCCTGCACATTGGCACCGCTGCGCAGGTCCATCACCGGCATCGGGCCATCGGGGTCACCGGTGAAATCAGCATTGCGCGCGCCGATAATGCCACGCAGCATCGGCAGGATGGCAGCGGCCCTGGCCTCCATTTCCCAGGAGCGGCCCGTGGCCCCGGCGGGCACCTGGCCGCTGATTTTCTTCAGCCAGGCCTCCACTTCGTTGGTCTGGGCTATCAGGCGGTCATAGCTTTGCCTGGCACTGTCACCAAAGGCGAAATGGCCGTGGTTGATCAGGATCAGCCCCTCGATACCCGGGTTGGCATCATGGATTTCCGCCGCCACCTTGGCCAGTTCAAAGCCGGGCATGATGAAGGGCACACAGACAAGACGATTGCCGAAAATCTCTTTCACTACATCTTCCGCATTGGGCAGGTCAGCCAGCGCCAACATGGCGGAAGCGTGGGTGTGGTCTACATATTTATGGGGCAAAAATGCGTGTAGCAGGGTCTCGACCGAAGGATTGGGCGAGGTCGAATCCAACAGGTTGGCCCGCTGCAGGTTGACCATATCCTCATCGGAAAGCGCATCAAGCCCGCGCAGCTTTTGCAGCGGTTGCAGGCGCACACCGGGTAGGCCAGCGGCCTCGATCACCCCCAGATCCCAGCCCGAACCCTTGACATGCAACACCTGCTCCGGCTCACCAAAGATATCCCTCCGGGTGAGCTTGCAAGAGGTATTGCCGCCGCCATGCAACACAAGGTTGAGGTCCGCGCCTATCAGGCGCGAGGTATAGACCCGGAGCGCCAACTCGCGATCTGCCGGGTCATCCCCTGCCGCATCTATGAATTTTTTCGCCTCGGCGTCGCTCCATTTGTTCCGCACCATGCCCAAACCCTTCTGTGAATTGTTGCCCGCACTTAAAACATAGTTTTTGATAAAGGTCAGCATAGAGCATGAAATAAAAGCCGCCAATATGGGTGTGACCCGCACAAGCGCAATACCGGGCGTATGTGCGGCTGGCGGTGGCAATTTTGAAGCAAGCTTAAAAATTGGCCTGCAGCGCCATGGCCTCGCTTCGCTCGGTAGCGGCGCGGTAAGACCGCACTTGTAGAAATGGCATATTCGCGCCGGGCTGAACAGTTGCGACAATTGGATAGGCTTGCAGGGGAAATCAATATGTGAGAGGGTTTTTACATCTTGCGGAGCCGTTGTCTTTTGGCTGAGGCAATAGCTGACTTTGCAGCGCGGCGCGGGCTGAAAGCCGAGACAAGCGCGAGGTTGACGCGCCGCTACCGAGCGAAGCGAGGCCATGGCGCCGCTGCGCATTTTGCCTCTGGCAAAATGCCCCGCCCTGTGGGCGGGCTATCCGGCATTGGTCTGCTGGCTCACCTGTTCAGGAAACATCCCCGCCAACCCCTCTGGAGAAGCCGCGCAAACCCCGCGCTCGGTAATCAGGCCGGTGACCAGCCTTCGGGGCGTTACGTCAAATGCCGGATTGCCGCCTGGGGTGCCGTCGGGGCTGATCTGTACCGTTCCGATCGACCCATCCGCCAGCCGGCCCTGCACATGGGTGATCTCCTCCCCGTCACGTTCCTCGATCGGGATTTCGCTGCCGTGTTTTACTGCCCAGTCAATGGTTGGCGAAGGCAGCGCCACATAAAACGGCACATCATTATCTTTTGCCGCCAGCGCCTTCAGGTAGGTGCCGATTTTGTTGCACACATCCCCGTGCGCCGTGGTGCGGTCGGTGCCGACAATCACCACATCCACCTGCCCGCGCTGCATCAGGTGGCCACCGGCATTATCGACAATCAAATGGTGCGGGATGCCATGGGAATTCATCTCCCAACTGGTGAGCATGGCACCCTGATTGCGCGGGCGGGTTTCATCAACCCAGACATGGATATCTATACCCGCCTCAACCGCGTGATACATCGGCGAGGTCGCCGTGCCCCAATCCACCGTGGCCAGCCAGCCCGCGTTGCAATGGGTCAGGATATTCACAGGCTCCCCCGGCGCTTTCCCGGCGGCAATCCGGCGGATGATCTCCAGCCCGTGCACCCCGATCATCCGGTTGCACTCCACGTCCTCATCACAAATCTGCACGGCGCGGGCATGGGCGGCACTGGCTCGCCCGGCCTCGGGCAGCGGGCGCAGCAGATTGCGCATTTCGTCAAGCGCCCAGCGCAGGTTGATCGCGGTTGGGCGGGTTTTGTGCAGCTCGTCCCAAGCCGCGTCGAGGTTGGTATTTGACGGGTCGCGCTTCATTTCCTCCGCGATGGCATGGGCAGCCGTCGCCCCGATCAGGGGCGCGCCGCGCACCCACATATCGCGGATCGCAGCAGCGAAATCGGCCCGGCTGGCCAGCTCCACCACCCGAAATTCATGCGGCAGCCAGCGCTGGTCGATGATTTGCACCTTGCCGGCCTCCTGGTTGAACCAGATCGAGCGGTAATGTTTATCTGCAATTTTCATGGGCTTGCCTCGTTGGTTGTTCGGAGTGGTGGTTTTGCCTTCAGCCCCGCCCCGGTGGTGGGCGGTGCCTGCACAGCAGCTTGCGCCCGTTTTGCGGCGCGAGATTTGAGCGGGCGGCGGCTCACGGGTTGCTCACCCAGAAAAACCGGGTGAGGTGGAAAAACAGCGGCGCGGCAAAAACCAGCGAATCCAGCCTATCCAGAAAGCCGCCATGGCCGGCAATGGTATCCCCCCAATCCTTCACCTCCCGGTCGCGTTTGATGGCCGACATTACCAGGCCGCCAAAAAACCCCATTAACGAGATGCCCAGCGCCATCAGCCCGGCCTGCCACGGCGCAAACGGGGTGATCCAAAACATTGCCGCGCCGATGATGGTGACGCTTAGCACCCCGCCCACGAAACCCTCGACGGTTTTGGAGGGCGACAGGCGCGGGGCGATCTTGTGCTTGCCCAAAAGCTGGTCCCAGATATATTGCAGCACATCCGAAAGCTGCACGACCAGGATCAGAAACGCGATCAGCAGCAGGTTTTCACCCTCAAAGCCGGAGATCTCGAGGCTGAGGAAAACCGGCACATAAGACAGGCAGTAAACCGTGATCATCAGCGCCCACTGCACCTCGGCGATGCGCACCAAAAACCCTTCGGTCTCTCCCTTGGCCACCGCCACGATCGGCATCAGCAAAAAGGCATAAACCGGGATGAAGATCGAAAACATGCCATACCAGTCTTGCCAGATCATAAAATATTGCAGCGGCAGGATCAGGAAAAACGCCGCCGCGATGCTAAGGTGATCAGCGCGGCGGGTATGGGTGAGGGTCACAAACTCGCGCAGGGCGTTAAATGAGGCAAAGGCAAAGAGCAAAACAATGGCGGTGCGGCCCAACATAAAGGCAATGGCCAGTGCCAGGATCATCACCCACCACGCATTGACCCGGGCGATCAGGTTATCAACCGCAGGGCCGGGGCGGCGCTTATCAAGCACACGGCCGGTGATGCTGACGAACAGCAACAGCAGGATCAAGCCGGAAAACAAAATGGTGAGTTCGGTCATTTAATCCTCGGGCCTAAGGGCGAGCACCGCTTGCTCGGCAGCTTTGAGAAAGGCGCATTTATCGGGCTGGTAGGCAACCGGAGGGCCAAATGTAACCGAGCAGATGATCGGCACCGGAATGATCTGCCCCTTGGGCAACACCCGGTTGAGGTTTGCAATCCAGACCGGCACCAGCTCTACCTCCGGGCGGGCCTTGGCCAGATGGTAAAGCCCGGTTTTGAACGGCAGCAATGTGATATCCGACTGGTTGCGCAGCCCTTCGGGAAAGAGGATGAGCGAAGCACCACCATCAAGCGCTTCGGCCATTTGGGAGACCGGGTCTTCGGTGCGGGTGTCTGGGTTTCGGTCAATCAGCACGGCTTTGACCACATCGCGGCCAATGAAGGCGCGAAAGCGGGATCTGAGCCAATAATCAGCCGCCGCAACCGGGCGGGTATGGCGGCGGTATTGCGCAGGCAGTGCCGCCCAGAGCAGAATGAAATCCGCATTGCTGGTATGGTTGGCAAAATAAACCCGCCGCGCCGGGCTGGGGGCAACCCCGCGCCAGATGCCACGCACCGCAGTGATGGCCCGGGCAAACAGCACGATCATGCCAGCGGTAATATCGCCCAGAAGGCGCCTCATTGCTGTACCGTTTCGGGTTGGTGAGGGACGAGGTGCAAAACTGTTTCTTTTCCTGCTTCAATTTTCGGTATTTTAAGGGCTGACAGCTTTTGGGCAACCATTTTATGGTGGTGATGCCGGTTTTGGGCACATCTTCCTCGCGAAGGGTTGAATGGAAATATCAGGAGTGGTGGTCTAGGCTTGCCGGAAATGTATTTTTTGAGGATTCGCATGTCGAGGTTAAACCTGTTTATTGGCGCGGCGTTGCTGATGGCCCCGGTGGCGGTTGAGGCCGATGGCCCGGTGGTGGTGGAGCTTTTCACCTCGCAGGGCTGCTCCTCCTGCCCGCCGGCTGACCGGCTTTTAGCCGAGCTTTCCACCCATGATTATGTGCTCGCGCTGGCGCTGCATGTGGACTATTGGGACTATATGGGCTGGAAGGATATTTTCGCCCAGCCCGCCTTTTCCGAGCGGCAGCGCAACTATGCGCGGGCGTGGCGAGAGCGCTCCGTTTACACCCCGCAGATGGTGGTGCAGGGGGTGAGCTATATGGTTGGCTCACGGGCGGATGAAATAAAGCGCAAAATCATGCAATTCGAGGATAGCCCATCATTGGTGAACCTGAGCGTAGAGACCGTCAGGGATGGCGCGCGCATTGAAATGGCGCCGGTGGATGTGGCGGTGGCAGCCTCCAATGTGTATCTGGTGCGCTATTCTCCGGGGGAAGAGGTGATGATCGAGCGCGGTGAGAATGCTGGCAAGACCATCCTTTATGTGAATATTGTGGAGGCATGGGAAACATTGGATGAATGGGATGGAAGTGGACGGCTAACGCTGGATGTTCCACAAATGGAAGCCGGCGAATATGCGGTGATTGTGCAGGAAAAAGGCCTGGGCCAGATCTATGCGGCACGACGTTTGAGCCACTGAGCAAAATATCCTTTTAACTGAAACTGCCAGTATTGCCTCCGCCGTGCCCTAGGCACGGCACGCGCCAAGCGAGGGGGGTTGACAGGGGCCGCCAGGCCCCGCATCAACGCCCCCGAGCGAGGCGCGCGCGGCGGCACCGCAGTAAAATACGCTGACATTCCGGCAAGCTTGCCTTTTCCTCCCGGAGGCTAAAGCCCCCGTCGGAAAAGGCACTTTATCAGCAAAGCTGAACAGTGTCTGGCGACGACGAAAGCCTCGCTTACGCTCGGCGGGCTTCACTGCACCGTCAGTGCTCAATAACAGAGCCAACCTTGCCTTTCACCCCATCAAACGCCCCCCGCACCAGCGCCCGGCCCAGCACTCTTGCCGGGTTGGTGGGAGGCGGAAACTCCACACCCTGCAGCCGCGCAAAGCCAAAACGGCGATAATAGGAGGCATCCCCCACCAGCAGCACCCGTTGCCAACCCAGTTCCTCGGCGCGGGTCAGGCTTTTCAGCATCAATCGCCCACCAGCCCCCTCGCCCTGCCTTGTTGGGTGCACAGCCACCGGGCCGAGCAGCAGTGCATCTGCCCCCCCAACCCGCACCGGCCAATAGCGGATCGCCCCGGCCAGCGCACCCTCCTCC
>WFQA01000320.1 GCA_015487255.1 Paracoccaceae bacterium
GTCCTTTATTGCTGTTCTTGGCCTAGCGCCCAAATCAGGGTTTGGCAAGCATCTTTGGGCTTGCAATCACACCTGTGCAGATGTAATTCACCCCACAGTGCCGGCGTAGCTCAGTTGGTTAGAGCGCTTGATTGTGGATCAAGAGGCCCCCTGTTCAAATCAGGGCGCTGGTACCATTAAAAACAACGGCTTTAGTATTTGTAATACGCGCCTTGGCTAATCCCGTAGCGCCGGTACAGGTCCGTCAGCTTCCTGCTCTTTCAACATCTGAATAACCTGTTCGTGAATCGCTTCTTCATGTTATCCGCCCTTTTTGTTGGCCGGCTCTACATCATTTTGGAGGCGTTTTAGGGGCGCAGGTCAGCGTCTTGCCGGATGGTCAGGTTTTTGGGGTCATAGGGGCTATCCATTGTCACCTCCGCCTGCCAAAGCTGGCCCAGCATTTTGACCCGCAGCTTTTGCCCAGGTGCTGCCAGTTCGGGCGGCAGATAACCCATGCCGATGGATTTTCCAAAATGCACCGAATAGCCGCCCGAGGTCAGGCGGCCAACCTTTTTACCCTCATGAAACAGCGCCTCGCGGCCCCATGGGTCCATATCCTTCGGGCCATCGATCAACAGGGTCACGCATTGGGCGCGGATGCCGGCTTTCAGCATCATTTCCTTGCCGTGAAAATCCTTTTCAAGGTCCACAAAGCGTGGCAGGCCAGCCTCAAGGGGGGTCGCATCCCGCCCCAGCTCGGTGCCAAAGGCGCGGTAGCTCTTTTCCTGCCGCAGCCAGTTTTGCGCCCGCGCGCCGACCAGCCTGAGGCCGTGGTTTTTGCCCGCTTCCCCGATCAGGTCAAACAGGTGGTTTTGCATCTCTACGGGATGGTGCAGCTCCCAGCCCAGCTCGCCGGTATAGGCCACGCGAATGGCGTTGACCGGGCACATGCCCAGCTCGATATGGCGCGCGCTCAGCCAAGGGAAGCGCTTGTTGGATAGCGCCGTGGCCGGGTCGGCATCAACAATGATCCCGCGCAGAAGATCACGGGATTTTGGCCCGGCAATGGCAAAAACCCCGTATTGGGTGGTGACATCCTGTATCTCGATATAGCCGAACTCATCGGCCTTATCGGCGGCGGCCTTGCGCAAATAATCCGCGTCATAAGCGCTCCACGCCCCTGCGCTCACGAGGTAATATTCGTGCTCTGCCTCGCGCACGATGGTATATTCGCTGCGGATGGTGCCAGCCGCTGTCAGCGCATAGGTCAGGTTGATCCGGCCCACGGAAGGGAGTTTATTACAGGTGAACCAGTCCAGAAAAGCCGTCGCCCCCGGCCCTTTGACCCGGTGTTTGCCAAAGGCCGAGGCATCAATCAGCCCCACGCCCCCGCGGATGGCTTTGGCCTCCTCCACCGCATATTGCCACCAGCCACCACGGCGGAAGGAGCGGCTGTCATGGTCGCTGAAGCCTTCGGGCGCGAAGTAATTCGGGCGCTCCCAGCCGTTGACCGCGCCGAATTGCGCGCCGCGCGCCTTCATCCGGTCATAGCAAGGGGTGGTGCGCAGCGGGCGGCAGGCCTCGCGCTCCTCATCTGGGTGGTGCGGCACATAGACATGCGCGTAGCACTCCTCGTTTTTACGCGCGGCATATTCAACGGTCATCCAATCACCAAAGCGTTTGGGGTCAAGTGAGGCCATGTCGATCTCGGCCTCGCCCTGCACCATCATTTGCGCAAGGTAATAGCCGGTGCCGCCAGCGGCGGTGATGCCAAATGAAAACCCCTCCGCCAGCCACATGTTGCGCAGGCCCGGTGCGGGGCCAACCAGCGGGTTGCCGTCAGGCGTGTAGCAGATCGGGCCGTTGAAATCATCCTTCAGGCCGCAGTTTTCGGTCGAGGGCATGCGGTGGATCATCGCCATATATTGCGCCTCAATCCGCTCCAGATCGAGCGGGAACAGGTCCGCCCGAAAGCTATCGGGCACCCCGTGTTCAAAACAGGCCGGTGCGCCCTGCTCGTAAACCCCCAATATCCAGCCGCCACGCTCCTCGCGCACATAGGATTGCGCATCAGCATCGCGGATCACCGGATGCTCGGGGTTGGTTTTGCGCCATTCTTTCAGCGCCGGGTCGGCATCGGTGACGATAAACTGGTGCTCAACCGGAATGGCGGGGGTTTTGATGCCAAGCAGCCGGGCGGTGCGCTGGGCGTGGTTGCCGGTGGCGGTCACCACATGCTCGGCATGGATTTCGAAACGCTCGCCGGAGGGCACAAGGTTGCCGCCCTTTTCCAGCATCACCGCGCCGCGCACGACCCAGTGATCACCATTCCAGTCATAGCTGTCCACCTGCCGCTTGCGGATAATCTCGACCCCGCGCTGGCGTGCCCCCCTGGCCATGGCCATGGTCACGTCAGCGGGGTTAATATAGCCGTCATCCGGGTGGTAAAGCGCGCCTTTCAGGTCTTCGGTGCGGATCAGGGGCCAGCGCGCCCTGATCTGCCCGGGTGTGAGGAACTCGTAATTTATGCCCACACTATCGGCGGTGGTTGCATAGAGCATGTATTCATCCATGCGCGCGTCGGTCTGCGCCATGCGCAGATTGCCCACCACGGAAAACCCGGCATTCAGCCCGGTTTCTGCCTGCAACTCCTTATAGAACCGCACCGAATAATCGTGGATATGGCTGGTGGCATAGCCCATGTTGAACAGCGGCAACAAGCCCGCCGCGTGCCATGTGGAGCCGCTTGTCAGCTCGTCGCGCTCCAGCAGCAGCACATCTTTCCAGCCCGCCCTGGCGAGGTGATAGGCAATGCCCGCCCCCACCGCGCCCCCGCCAACAACCAGAGCTTTAACATGGGTTTTTTCCATCACCGCACCTCTTTGACTTGCTTTTCCAGTGTTTACACCTGAAGCGAAAACACTCTACCGCGATGGCGCAAAAATCAAGTGCCGCGCGCCGACCAGAAAGGCGTTGAATCCGACAGCTTGCAGCCCCGGGCTTGACGGCATCACCGATCTGCACTATCTGATGCCCAACTTACGGAAGCTTGAAACCTTCCGGTCCTCATTGGCAGGATCGCCACCAGTCAGCGCGTTGCGCCCACTGGTGCTTTTTTGCTTGTTACGCCTTTAGGAGGGCTGCACATGTTCGAGAACCTGTCTGACCGCCTGAGCGGTGTTTTTGATAAGCTCACCAAGCAGGGTGCGCTTTCTGAGGGGGATGTGGCGACCGCACTGCGCGAGGTGCGCGTGGCCTTGCTGGAGGCGGATGTCTCGCTGCCGGTGGCACGGGATTTTATCAAAGCGGTGCAGGCGCGGGCCGAAGGGCAGGCGGTGACCAAATCGATCACCCCCGGGCAGCAGGTTGTTAAAATCGTGCATGACGAGCTGGTCGCGGTGCTGGCGGGCGAGGATGCCGGGGCCGGCACGCTCAAGATCGATAACCCGCCCGCGCCGATCCTTATGGTCGGGCTGCAAGGCTCGGGCAAAACCACAACCACGGCCAAACTGGCCAAACGGTTGAAGGAAAAGGATAACAAGCGGGTGCTGATGGCCTCGCTCGATATTTACCGCCCCGCCGCGCAGCAGCAGCTTGCGGTGCTCGGGGGGCAGATCGGGGTGGATACATTGCCGATCGTCGCCGGGCAAAGCGCTGTGCAGATCGCCCGGCGCGCCAGGCAGCAGGCCACTCTTGGCGGCTATGATGTCTACCTGCTTGATACCGCCGGGCGGCTGCATATCAACGAAGAGCTGATGGCCGAAGTGCAGGCGGTGCGCGATGTTGCCGCCCCGCGCGAAACGCTGTTGGTGGTCGATGGGCTAACCGGGCAGGACGCGGTAAACGTGGCCGAGCAGTTCGACGGCCAGATCGGCATTTCCGGCGTGGTGCTGACACGGATGGACGGCGACGGGCGCGGCGGTGCGGCCCTGAGCATGCGCGCCATCACCGGCAAGCCGATCAAGTTCGTTGGCCTTGGCGAAAAGATGGACGCGATCGAGGCATTCCACCCCGAGCGAATCGCCGGGCGTATTCTGGGCATGGGCGATATTGTTTCGCTGGTCGAAAAGGCGCAGGAAAGCATCGAGGCCGAGCAGGCCGAGCGCATGATGAAGCGCTTTCAAAAGGGGCAGTTCAATATGAACGACCTCAAAAGCCAGCTTGAGCAGATGCAAAAAATGGGTGGCATGGAAGGCGTGATGGGCATGATGCCCGGCATGGGCAAAATGAAAAAGCAGATGGATGCGGCCGGGATGGACGATAAGATCATCAAACGCCAGATTGCGCTGATCCAATCGATGACCAAACGCGAGCGTGCCAACCCCAAGCTGCTGCAAGCCAGCCGCAAAAAGCGCATCGCCAAAGGGGCGGGGCTGGAGGTTTCGGAGCTGAACAAGCTGATGAAAATGCAGCGCCAGATGGGCGACATGATGAAGAAAATGGGCAAGATGGGCAAAAAAGGCCTGATGCGCCAAGGGCTTGGTGCCCTGATGGGCGGCAAGAGCGGCGGTATGCAGCAAGGCATGCCCGGGGTGCCCCCCGGCGGTGCAGGCCTGCCCCCCATGGGCGGCGGCCTGCCCTCTGACCTTTCCGGCTTTGGGAAGAAGAAATGACCGACACGCCGATCCTTGAAACCGGGCGCCTGATTCTGCGCAAGCCAGCGCCGCGTGACGCGGAGGCCTTTATTGCCTTCCTGATGTCGGAACGCGGTCGCTTTGTGGGCGGACCTGTGGCCTTGGGCAAAGCGTGGCGGGCCTTTGCGAGCATCATCGGCCATTGGGAAATGCGTGGCTATGGGATGTTTGTCATCGAGCTGAAGGCCAGCGGCGAGGCCATCGGGCAGGCTGGCCCGTGGTTCCCCGCAGACTGGCCGGAGCCGGAAATGAGCTGGTCGCTCTGGACGGGTGCGGCCGAGGCCAGGGGCTATGCTTATGAAGCCGCCCGTGCCGCCCTTGGTTATATGCACGAGGAGCTGGAGATCAAAAACCCTGTCAGCTATATCGACGCGGAGAATACCCGTTCAATGGCCCTCGCCAAGCGCCTTGGTGCGGCGATCGACCCCGATGCTGTGAATCCGTTCAAGAATGAAGACGGCGAAGGCTATATTTTCCGCCACTCCGCGCCAGACCATATCGGCGGCGATGGCGGCATGGAGGCTTATGTATGACCCCAGAGCAGAAAAAAGCCGCTGAACTGTTGGCCGAGCACCGCGAAAGCATTGACCGGCTGGATTCGATCCTCGTCTACACCCTTGGCGAGCGGTTCAAACATACTCAGGCCGTGGGGCGCCTGAAAGCGGCGCATGATCTGCCCGCCTCGGACCCGGCGCGTGAGGCCGCACAGATCGCGCGGCTGGAAGAATTGGCGGGCAAGGCCAGGCTCGACCCCGAATTTGCCAAGAAATTCCTGAACTTCATCATTGATGAGGTGATCAGGCATCACAAGAGTATCAAGAACAACCAAACGTAGGGTGCGTGCTCTGCACGCACCACCCCAGACATCTTAAGGAGAACAACATGTCTACTAAAATCCGGCTCGCCCGTGGCGGCTCCAAAAAGCGCCCCTTTTATCGCATCGTTGTGGCTGATAGCCGCATGCCGCGCGATGGCCGCTTCATCGAAAAAATCGGCACCTATAACCCGCTCTTGCCCAAAGACTCTGAAGAGCGCGTGAAGATCGACCTTGACCGGGCCAAGCACTGGATGGACCACGGCGCGCAAGTGACCGACCGGGTATCACGCTTTCTGGAAGCCGCTGGCGTGATCGAGAAAAAGACCCGCAACAACCCTAAAAAGGGTGCGCCCCACAAGGCCGCTGTTGAGCGCGCCGAGGAAAAAGCCGCCAAGCTGAGCGAGGCGACCGAAGCCGCCGCCGCTCCGGCCGAGGAAGCCGCCGAGGCATAAACCTCAAGGTGTTTCTCAAAACATACGGCCAAACGGTTTGAACCATTATTCAAACCGTTTGGCCATTTTTTTGCCACGGGCAGGGGCGCGCGGGCAGGGGCTGGGTTTGCATTTATGTTGAATCCCCGGGCAAGCTGTGCCACTCAAACCTATGCAAAAAGCCCGCTCGATCATGATCCAAGGCACCGGCTCCAATGTCGGTAAATCGCTGCTGGTGGCGGGGCTTTGCCGGGCGTTGCTGCGGCGGGGGTTCAGCGTCTGCCCGTTCAAGCCGCAAAACATGTCCAACAATGCCGCCGTGGCCGAGGGGGGGGAAATTGGCCGAGCGCAGGCGCTGCAGGCCATGGCCTGCAAGCTGCCACCCGGCGTGGATATGAACCCGGTGCTGCTCAAGCCAGAATCAGAGACCGGCGCGCAGGTTATTGTGCAGGGCAAGCGCCTGACCACCGCCATGGCGCGGGATTACGCCGCGCTGAAACCCGCGCTGCTGCCCAGGGTGCTGGAGAGCTTCGAACGGCTGCGCGCCAAGGCCGATATTGTGATTGTCGAAGGGGCGGGGAGCCCGGCGGAAGTGAATTTGCGCGCCGGGGATATCGCCAATATGGGCTTTGCCGAGGCGGCGGATATTCCGGTGATACTGGCGGGTGATATTGATCGCGGCGGGGTGATTGCCCAGATCGTGGGCACCAAGGCCGTGCTCCCGGCGGATGACGCGGCGCGGATCAAGGGGTTTGTCATCAACAAATTTCGCGGTGATCCGGCGCTGTTTGATGAAGGGTTCAAGGTCATTGAGGCCCATACCGGCTGGCAGGGGCTGGGCACGCTGCCGTGGTTTGCCAAGGCGCACCACCTGCCCGCTGAAGATGCGCTTGATATCCGCTCCAGCCAGGGCGGGGCTTACCATATCGCGGTGCCGCAGTTATCGCGCATGGCCAATTTTGATGATCTCGACCCGCTCATGGCCGAGCCGGATATCCGCGTTACCATGGTGCCGGCGGGCCAGCCGCTGCCCGGAGATGCGGATCTCGTGCTGATCCCCGGCAGTAAATCCACCATCAAGGATCTTGGTTTTTTCCGCGATCAGGGCTGGGATATGGACCTGCACACCCATCTGCGCCGGGGCGGCAGGGTGCTGGGCATTTGCGGTGGCTACCAGATGCTGGGCAAGCTGATAGACGACCCCGAAGGCATTGAAGGGCCGGCCGGGCAGGTTGCGGGGCTTGGCTATCTCGATGTGGTCACCAC
>WFQA01000321.1 GCA_015487255.1 Paracoccaceae bacterium
CGGTTATTGAAGGGCGAACTGGACCAGATAAAGCACGGCCATACCGGCAAAAATAGCACCAAGAGGTGAGCGCAGCCAAGCGCCGATGATCAGGGCGGTGAGGGCGGCAATGGTGCGGGCCGGGTCAAGCGCGCCATCGGTTATATCGGGCCATGCCACCAGCGGGGCGACCAGCCCCGGCAGCACCGCCACCGGCACATAGCGCAAATGGCGGATCAGCCAGTCGGGCAGCTCCCGCCCGCCCAAAAGCCCCAGAAAGGAAAACCGGATCAAAAATGTGCCCGCCCCTAGCGCCAGTATCATCAGCCATATGGAGAGGTCACTCATGTTGCTTTCCCAGCCTCTTTTCCAGCGCCGCGCCGGTCATCATCGCCATCACCGCAGCGATCAGCAGCCACGAATTATAGGGCATCCATGCCAGCGCCAGCGAGACCGTGACCGAGACAAAGGCCGCCGCCAGATGTGGCAGCGAGCGCATCGAGGGCGCGACCAGCGCGATAAAGGTGATCGGCACCGCGAAATCCAGCGCGTATTCCGGTGGAATTGCCGCCCCCGCCACCACACCCACATAGGTAAACCCATACCAAAGCGGGCAAATCGGGGTGACCGCGCCAAAGTAAAACGCCAGCTTTTCCGCCATGCCCATTTTGGGTTGCTGCTCGTATTTGGCCACCGAAACGGCATAGGTCTGGTCCACCATGAAATACGAAACCAAGGCCCGCTTCCACAGCCCGGCCTTGCCCAGATGCGGGGTGAGCGCGGCCGAATACATCGCCATGCGCATATTCACCGCCAGCCCGGTCAGCACCGCAATGAAAACCGGCGCGCCATCAGCCAGCAGTTGCACCGCTGCAAATTGCGAGGCTCCGGCGATCACCAGCACTGTCATCGCCATGGTTTGAAAGATATCAAGCCCCGCTTCGGTGGCCACCACCCCAAACAGCAGCCCAAACGGGGCAACCACCAGCACAAAGGGCGCGCCCGCGCGAAAACCTTGCCAATATGCGCTGCCCATGCTGGACATCCCCTGCTTATCGTTGCACCCTTTTGCCTATAGCGTGCGGCGCGATGAAATGACAATCAAGAGTTTTGATCGATGGACAAACCAAAGCTGATGCCTGAGGCCATGCGCCCCGCCAGCCGTGATATGCGGATTGCCGGGGTGGTGCTGGCCGGTGGGCAATCCTTGCGTATGGGCGGTGGAGACAAGTGCCTTTTGCCGCTGCATGGCAAGCCGATTTTGGCCCATGTGATCGAGCGGCTGACCCCGCAGGTTGGCAGCATGGTGCTGAGTGCCAACGGTGATGTAACCCGCTTTGCCGATTTTGGCCTGCCGGTGGTCCGGGATAGTATTGATGGTTTCGCCGGCCCATTGGCCGGGGCGCTGGCCGGGATGGAGCACGCCGCCAGGCTTGGCTATTCCCATATCGTGACCGTTGCGGCGGACAGCCCCTATTTCCCCTCCCGACTGGTGCTTGGGCTGCAATTTGGCTGCGAGGCCAGCGGCGCGCGGCTGGCCATGGCTCACAGCCCGCGTGCGGGGGGCGGTTATTTTCGCCAGCCGACCTTTGCGCTTTATGATGTTGCCTTGCGGGAGGATCTGCGCCGCGCCTTGCAGGCGGGTGTGCGAAAGGTTATCCAATGGGCCGAGCCGCTGGGCTGCGCGGGGGTGGTTTTTGAAGGTTTTGGGCCGGATCCGTTTTTCAATATCAACACGCCGCAGGATCTGGCGCAGGCCAAGGCAAGGGAATAATATGCAGGTTTACGGAATAACCGGCTGGAAAAACAGCGGCAAGACCACCCTGACCGAGAGGTTGGTGGCGGAGATAACCGGGCGCGGGCTTAGCGTTTCGACCATCAAACACGCGCATCATTCGGTGGATATCGACCAGCCCGGCAAAGACAGCTTTCGCCACCGCGCCGCTGGTGCCGGCGAGGTGATTTTGGCTTCGGCCTATCGCTGGGCGATCATGCACGAACTGCGCGGGGAGCCGGAGCCAACGGTGGACCAGCTTCTGGCCCGGCTAAGCCCGGTTGATCTGGTGCTGATCGAGGGGTTCAAGCAAAACCGCCATGCCAAGATAGAAGCCTCTGTGCAGCCCGACCGCCCGCTGATCGCGCTGGAGGATAGCAGCATCAAAGCGGTGGCAGCGGGGCATATGCTGCCGGAACTGGCCGTGCCGGTGCTGGATATCAACGACATCCCGGTGATTGCCGATTTCATCCTGAAGGAGGTCGGGCTTGGTTAACCCCCCGCATCTTGCCAACGATTGTTTTGCCCTACCCCCCGGCACATACTGGACCCCGGTGGATGAGGCCCTGGCCCATCTGCGCCAACATATGCACGCTATTGTGCAGGTAGAAACGCTGACGATAGACGCGGCTGCCGGCCGGGTGCTGGCCGCACCGGCGTTGGCAAGGCGCGCCAACCCGCCCCATGCCAATGCGGCGGTGGATGGCTATGGCTTTTCCCATGCGGCGCTAAAGAGAGGTGCTGTGCAAAACCTGCCCTTGGTTGAGGGGCGCGCAGCAGCGGGGGCAGCTTTTGCCGGGGTGCTGCCTGTGGGGAAGGCTGTGCGGATACTGACAGGGGCATCCTTGCCCGAGGGGGTGGATACCGTGATCATGCAAGAGGATGTGCGGGTCGAGGGGGGTATATTGCACTTTGAAACCGGGCTGAAGCCGCGGGCAAATTGCCGGGCAGCGGGGGAGGATATGGCGGCAGGCGCGGTGGCCCTGTCAGCCGGGGTTCGGCTCGGGCCGCAACAGCTTGGCCTGTTGGCAGCGCTGGGGGTTGACGAGGTGAAGGCCTATCGCCGCTTGCGGATCGGGGTGCTTTCCACCGGAGATGAATTGCGCCAGCCCGGCGAGGCAGCCACGGCGCATGAGATATA
Organism: Paracoccaceae bacterium; assembly: GCA_015487255.1. Lineage (GTDB taxonomy): Bacteria > Pseudomonadota > Alphaproteobacteria > Rhodobacterales > Rhodobacteraceae > UBA3077. The sequence goes on from WFQA01000321.1 coordinate 2,895, forward strand.
TGATGCCAACCGGCCGATGCTGCTGGAATTGCTGGGTGATTGGGGGTTTGAGCCGGTTGATCTGGGCAATGTGGGGGATGACCGCGCCGAGGTCAGGCAGGCGCTGGATGATGCGGTGATGCGCTGCGATGCTTTGCTGACCTCGGGTGGGGCTTCGGCTGGTGATAAGGACCATATGTCGGCCCTGCTTGGGGAAAGCGGCCAGCTAAATCTGTGGCGAATCGCGATTAAACCGGGGCGGCCACTGGCGCTGGCGCTTTGGCAGGGCATGCCGGTTTTTGGCCTGCCGGGCAATCCGGTGGCGGCATTCACTACTGCACTGGTTTTTTCGCGCCCGGCCCTGGGGGCATTGCAAGGGCAGGGCTGGCAA
>WFQA01000322.1 GCA_015487255.1 Paracoccaceae bacterium
GGCCCGTTGCCAATAGCCGGGTTTCAAAGCGATAATCATTGCCAAGCGCGGCTTGGGCATAAAGCGCGGTCATGATCTTGCTGACCGAAGCCGGCGGCCGCGTCAGCGCCGGATTATGCCCCTCCAGCAACCGCCCGTTTTGCAGATCAACCAGCGCAAAGCCGGTATTGCGCCCCAGCCCGCTGCCCTGCAAAATCTGCTCAACATTCAAAGGCGGGGTAATGCGCCCGGCCCGCGCCGGGGGCCGCTCGACCTGGCCAAAAGCCGCCAGCGGCACGCTTGCCGCCATTCCTGCCAAAAGCTCCCGTCTGGTTAGGTGCAAAACTTAGCTCCAATCACCTCTGCGGCGAATATCTGTAGAAGAGATATCGCGCATCGGGCCGGTAATCAATCCCCAGGCCGGCGCGGGGGCATGGGCAAGGCTGGCGGGCGGCACGCGGTATCGGGCAAACTGCCGCGCCATCGGTGAAAGCCCGGCCTTGATCTGCTCGCCGGGCCGCGCCATTACGCCGATACGGATATTTTGTGCAATCCATTGCCAGTGCTGCCATTTGTGAAAGCTGGCAAGGTTATCCGCCCCCATCAGCCAGGTGAAGCGCACGCGCGGGTAAAGCCGCATCAGCGCGCGCACTGTATCCGCCGTATAGCGGGTGCCAAGGCGTGCCTCGATATCGCTGATCTCCACCTTCGGGTGCTGCATGATCGCCCGTGATGCCAGCACCCGCCGCGCCATGCTCGCCGGCGCATTATCCTTCAGCGGATTGCCGGGGCTGACCAGCCACCACACCCGGTCCAGCCCAAAGCGCCTGAGGGCCTGGCGGGTGATATGCACATGCCCCGCATGCGGCGGATCAAACGAGCCGCCAAGCAGGCCGATGGTCATCCCATCCGCGATATGCAAACCCTGAAAATACATCTCCACATGGGTAAACCGTTGCCCTATCCGGCGCAATCACTTAAAACTTCGGAAATCCATACAATTTTGCTCAGAAGGCACCCACAAAATGGCATCATACCAATACGTTTATCACATGGACGGCGTGTCCAAGGCCTATCCCGGTGGCAAGAAGCTGTTTGAAAACATCCGCCTTTCCTTCCTGCCCGGTGTGAAAATCGGTGTGGTTGGCCCCAATGGCGCAGGTAAATCCACCCTGATGAAGATCATGGCCGGGCTGGACAAGGATTTTCAGGGCGAGGCCTGGGCCGCCGAGGGGGCCAGGGTGGGCTACCTGCCGCAAGAGCCAAAGCTGGACGAGACGTTGAGCGTGCGCGAAAACGTCATGCTCGCCGTGGCGGAGAAAAAGGCCACGCTGGAGCGCTATAACGAGCTGGCGATGAACTACGCCGAGGAAACCGCCGACGAGATGGCCGCATTGCAAGACCAGATCGACGCTGAAGACCTGTGGAACCTCGACGCCAGCATCGACATTGCCATGGAGGCCCTGCGCTGCCCGCCCGATGATGCCGATGTGAGCACGCTTTCCGGTGGTGAGGCCCGCCGTGTGGCCCTGTGCAAGCTGCTGCTTGAAGCCCCCGATATGCTGCTGCTTGACGAGCCAACCAACCACCTCGATGCCGAAACCATCGCCTGGTTGCAACAGCACCTGATGGATTACAAAGGCACCATTCTCTGCGTCACCCATGACCGTTATTTCCTTGATGACATCACCAGCTGGATCCTTGAACTCGACCGTGGCCGCGGCATTCCATACGAGGGCAACTACTCGGCATGGCTGGAGCAAAAGGCCAAACGCATGGAGCACGAGGCCAAATCCGACAAAGCCAGAATGCGCACGCTGGAGCGCGAGCTGGACTGGATGCGGCAATCCCCCAAAGCCCGGCAAGCCAAATCCAAGGCGCGGATCAATGCCTATAACGAGCTGGCCAACCAGTCCGAGCGAGACAAGCTGGGCCGCGCGCAAATCATCATCCCCAACGGCCCGCGCCTTGGCAACAAGGTGATCGAGGTTGAGGGGCTTTCCAAGGGGTATGGCGACAACCTGCTGATCGACGACCTCAGCTTCAGCCTGCCGCCGGGTGGCATTGTTGGGGTGATCGGCCCGAATGGTGCCGGTAAATCCACGCTGTTTCGCATGCTCACCGGGCAGGAACAGCCTGATGGGGGAAGCGTTGAGTTTGGCGATACGGTCAAGCTCAGCTATGTGGACCAATCCCGCGATGCGCTGGACGACAAGAAAACCGTGTTTGAGGAAATCAGCGACGGGCTGGACGTAATCAAACTCGGTGATGCGGAGGTGAACGGCCGCGCCTATTGCTCCAGCTTCAATTTCAAGGGCGGCGACCAGCAAAAAACCATGGGGCTGCTTTCGGGCGGCGAGCGCAACCGCGTGCACATGGCCAAGCTGCTGCGGACGGGTGGCAACGTGCTGCTGCTCGACGAGCCAACCAATGATCTGGATGTCGAAACCCTGCGTGCACTGGAAGACGCGCTGGAAGACTTCGCCGGTTGCGCGGTGATCATCTCCCACGACCGGTTCTTTCTTGACCGGCTCTGCACCCACATGCTGGCCTTTGAAGGCAACAGCCATGTGGAATGGTTCGAGGGCAATTTCGAGGATTACGAAGCCGACAAGATCAGGCGCCTGGGGCCGGAAAGTGTGAAACCGACGCGGGTGAAGTATAAGAAGTTTACGAGATGATATTCTCTTCAGGCATAAAGGCTCACTCATTGTGTTTTGAATCAAAAAACCGCGAACATGTCAGATCTTCTGTGTATGCGTAAACTGGCCCATGCTTCACCTTTGAAGGCGCTGAAAACCCGCTTGATGGAGCGCGCGGGGCTAAGCCGAAATCGATAAATGGGCCGGCCTGCTGCAATACCGCGCGCACCCGTTCAGCCCGGAGTATCTTGACCCCGGATGAAGCCTATGACAGAAAAACACAACCAACTGTTTTAGTAGCATAACCATGAAATCAGATTCATCTTATTTACGCTGCTGACCGGCCAAAAATGTGGGGCCACTCCTTAAATCAGGCCACCTCCGGACCCAAAACGCTGACGATGAACACTGTGCACACGGCGCAGTTTTGAGGAAAACCATGACTGAAGCAAACCAGCGGCCCAAGCTAGAGGGCGGCAAAAGGATTATTCTGCATACCAGTTTTGAGCCGGCTGGTGATCAGCCAAGCGCAATCAAAGAGCTGGTGAGCGGGTTGAATGCGGGTGAGCAGAATCAGGTTTTGCTGGGCGCGACCGGCACCGGCAAGACCTTCACCATGGCCAAGATCATCGAGGCCACCCAGCGCCCGGCCATCATTCTGGCCCCCAATAAAACCCTCGCCGCCCAGCTTTATGGCGAGATGAAGGGGTTTTTCCCGGAAAATGCCGTTGAGTATTTCGTCAGCTTTTATGATTATTACCAGCCCGAGGCTTATGTGCCGCGCTCTGATACCTTCATCGAGAAGGAAAGCCAGATCAACGAGCAGATCGACCGCATGCGCCACGCCGCCACCCGCGCGCTGCTGGAGCGCGATGACGTGATCATCGTCGCCTCTGTGAGCTGTATTTACGGTATTGGCTCAGTGGAAACCTACGGCGCGATGACCCAGGAGCTGATTGTCGGGCAGGCGTATGACCAGCGCCAGATCATGGCCGAGCTGATCACCCAGCAATATAAGCGCAACGATCAGGCCTTCCAGCGCGGCTCTTTTCGGGTGCGCGGGGATAGTCTTGAGCTATGGCCCGCCCATCTCGATGATCGCGGCTGGCGGTTTTCGTTTTTTGGTGACGAGCTGGAGCGGATCACCGAGTTTGACACCCTGACGGCCGAGAAAACCGGCGAGCTGGAGAAGGTGCGCATCTATGCCAACTCCCATTACGTCACCCCGCGCCCGACCCTGAAACAGGCGATTGTGAAGATCAGGGCGGAGCTGCGCCAGCAGCTTGATAAATACGTTGGCGAGGGCAAGCTGCTGGAGGCCCAGCGGCTGGAGCAGCGCACCAATTTTGACCTTGAAATGCTTGATGCTTCAGGCTTTTGCAACGGGATCGAGAATTATTCGCGCTATCTCACCGGCCGCGCGCCGGGTGAGCCGCCACCCACCCTGTTTGAATACATCCCCGATAATGCGATTGTATTTGCCGATGAAAGCCATGTGTCTGTGCCGCAGATCGGCGGCATGTATAAAGGCGATTTCAGGCGCAAATCCACTTTGGCCGAGCACGGGTTTCGCCTGCCGAGCTGCATGGATAACCGGCCATTGAAATTTGAGGAATGGGATGCGATGCGCCCGCAATCGGTGTTTGTTTCCGCCACGCCGCAAAAATGGGAGCTTGAGCAATCCGGCGGGGTGTTTGCCGAGCAGATCATCCGCCCCACCGGGCTTTTGGACCCCGAGGTCGAGATCCGCCCGGTGGAAACCCAGGTCGATGACCTGCTTAGCGAAATCCATATCGTGGCCGCAAAAGACCAGCGGGTGCTGGTTACCACCCTGACCAAGCGCATGGCCGAAGACCTGACCGAATATCTGCATGAGCAAGGGGTGCGGGTGCGCTATATGCACTCGGATATCGACACGATCGAGCGGATAGAAATTTTGCGGGATTTGCGGCTGGGGGCGTTTGATGTGCTGATCGGCATCAACCTTCTGCGCGAGGGGCTGGATATTCCCGAATGCGGGCTGGTGGCGATACTGGACGCCGACAAGGAGGGTTTTTTGCGCTCCGAGACCTCGCTGGTGCAAACCATCGGTCGGGCGGCGCGCAATGAGGATGGCCGGGTGATCATGTATGCCGACCGCATCACCGGCAGCATGGAGCGGGCCATAGGTGAAACCAACCGTCGCCGCGAAAAGCAAGCCGCCTATAACGAGGCCCATGGCATCACCCCGCAAACCATCCGCAAAAACGTGGAGGATGTGCTGGAGGGATTGTTTAATGCCGACACCGACCAAAACCGGGTGACGGCGAAGGTGGATAAGGCGGCCTATGGCGCCAACTTGAAAACCCACTTAGAAGCCCTGCGCACCAAGATGCGGGCAGCAGCGGAAAACCTTGAATTCGAGGAGGCCGCAAAGCTGCGCGACGAGGTGCAGCGGCTGGAAGCGGTAGAACTGGCGGTGGCCGATGACCCGCTGGCGCGGCAAAGCGCGATAGCGGCGGCGAGCGAGGGCGGGCGCTCGCAAGCCGGGCGGGCAGGCACGGTGGTATTCAAAGGCAAGACGAAACGGCGGCGTTAAAGCGTTTTGCGTTTGATCAACCCGTAGGGTGCGTGGTCCCCACGCACCGGCCCCCCTCAACTCACATGACCCGCTTCCGGAAACGCCTCGGTGGTGCGCCGAAAACCACGCACCCTACCC
>WFQA01000323.1 GCA_015487255.1 Paracoccaceae bacterium
CGGGGCCAAATATGCGCTGTCACTTCTGGGCAAATGCACTGAAGATGTGCGCCGCCCGCTGACCACGCTGCTGGATGAAACCAGGGCGCAGATCAGGGCCGCGATGGAATTCGCTGGCATTCTCTGAAACATTTGCCTTTGGGGGCTACCGCAAAGGCAGCATGATATCCACCCAGACCAGCCGGTGCGCGGTTTGCGCCGCTTCGAGCAGCGCATTCTCGAGCGGCCAGAAAACCCCGGCATCAAGCACCAAAAGCCCCGCACCCGGCAGCACATAATCCACCCGCAATTCGCCGGCGCTCTCCCAGGCCACGGTATCGGTAGAGCCGTTTTCACCGCGCGGCTCCGGGTCTTGCAGGCGCGGGTGGGCCAAGAGGGCGGAGAGCGCCTGTTTGCGGCTTTCGCCATCAACCGGGTCAGCGTTGAGATCAGCCAGCAGCACCACCGGGCCATCGGGCAGCGGCGCGGTAATGCCGCTATCATCGGTGAAGGCTTCGCCATTCAGATAGCGGATCAGAAAGTTGATCTCGGCCTCGTTGCGCAAGCCGTTAGCATCTTCATCCCCGTCAAAAACCGGCGGGGTCGGGTGGGCGGCAAGCAGGCGCAGCGGGCCGCTTGGCAGGGTGATCTCGATATCCCACAGGCTATGGGCTGCCAGGCGGAGCTGTTGCCAGATGGTATCGGGGTAAAAGGCCGCGCCATCCGGGGCCAGCGGTGCGGGGCCGAAATCGCGCCATTTGAGCCGGTCGAACTGCCGCGCACCGGCAATCGGATAGCGCGAGAGCAGCACCATGCCCTCCGCCCCTTCAAAACGCCCGAAACCCCAATTATCGTTCCAATCCCGCAGGCGGCCATTGCCGGTGATATCCAGCCCCGAATCCAGCCCGGCATTGCCCAAAGGCGCATAGAAATAAGGGTATTCCAGCCCCGGCAAGGCGTTAAACGCGCTCAGGGCAAGGTTTTGGTAATCATTGTCAAACCCGGTGAGCAGCAGGATATCGGGGCCAAGGGTGGCGATGATTTCCGCCCGCGCCAGAATATCCTCATCCCGGTCGATTATATCCTTGAGCAGCAGCCCCGGCCCATCGCGGCCCAGCCCGATATTATAGCTGGCTAGCCGCAGTTGCGCCTGGGCACTGATCGGCAATGCCCAAAGCAGCAAAAGCAGCCAGATGCGGCTCATTTCGGGGTGATGGCCTTGCTGAGAATACGCGATATCTTGATCAGGCAGGTGCCGCGGATAAAGGCCAGCGCCGGTAAAAAAGCCCAGATCGTCGCCACCCAGATCAGCGAATGCGGGTTGCCAAACAGATCGGGGCCAAGCAGGGCCTGAACGATGGGAAAGGCAAAAGGCACCAGATAAAACAGCGCCCCCGCAAGCAGAATATTCAGCCAGCCATCGCGGCGCAACCGGCGGCCGGTCAGGCCGATCTCGGCCGGGGTGAAGGTGGGCAGATTGACCCAGAGGTTAAATTCCGCCCGGCCAAAGGGCCATTTGAACAGCCACAGCAGGCTGCTCATCAGCAAGGTCAGCATAACCCCGATGGCAAATGCCGAAGAGAATATCCGCGTCAGCAACTCGGGGCTGGAGGCGGTTTCAAAGCCGGCAATGGTGCGCAGGGCAAATTCAACCGGCGAATTGGGGCTGAGGGTAAAGGGGATGGTCCCATCCGCCAGCGCCAGGATTTCGGCATTGCCACTGACCGAGGCGCGCACAACGAGGCTAAGCCCGATGGCCAGCGCCGCCAGAATGGCCACGCGAAAGCGATTATAGGGCGGGGCAAAGCGAAAATCGACAAAACCCGGGTTTTTGGATGCATATTCAAACAGCGCAAAAGCGGCAATGATCGCCGCAATGATCAGGGACAGCTCGCGCGCCACATTGGGGATATCCGGCAGAATAAAGGCCGGGGACACAATAACAATGCCCAGTATGAATGCCCGTATCAATGCCCCGGCGAATTGCGTCAACGCTGTCTGCCCCTTTGTTATTCCCGCCTTTTGGCGGCGTTTAAACCCATGGCATCGCCGCGGCGTTTCTGGCTTCAAAGGCAGCAATCGCATCGGATTTCTGCATTGTCAGCCCGATATCGTCCAGCCCATTGAGCAGGCAATGCTTTTTAAAAGCATCAACCTCAAAGCTGACCTCGCCGCCGTCGGGGCCTGTTATTTTCTGGTTTTCCAGATCCACACTCAATATCGCATTCGCCCCGCGCCCGGCATCATCCATCAGTTTATCAACGTCTTCTTGCGCAAGTATGATGGGCAAAATACCGTTTTTGAAGCAATTACTATAAAAAATATCCGCAAAACTTGTGGATATTACTACACGAATGCCAAAATCAAGCAAGGCCCAAGGTGCGTGTTCACGTGAAGAACCGCAGCCAAAGTTATCACCGGCAACGATAATCTCGGCATTACGATAGGCGGGTTTGTTCAAAACAAAGTCGGGAATTTCCTCGCCGGCGTCATCATAACGCATTTCGTCAAACAGGTTTTTGCCAAGGCCGGAGCGCTTGATGGTTTTCAAAAACAGTTTTGGAATGATCATATCGGTGTCGATATTGATCAGCGGCATCGGGGCGGCAACGCCGGTAACTTTAGTAAATTTTTCCATTTTGTAATCTCCTTACAGATCACGAATATCGGTCAGATGCCCGGTCAGGGCAGCAGCGGCGGCCATGGCGGGGCTGACGAGGTGAGTGCGGCCTCCGCGCCCTTGCCGGCCTTCGAAATTGCGGTTTGAGGTCGCCGCACAGCGCTCGCCCGGCTGCAACTGGTCGGGGTTCATCGCCAGGCACATCGAGCAGCCCGCGAGGCGCCATTCAAAACCAGCATCCTGCAAAATCCCGGCAATGCCCTCCTCCTCGGCCTGGGCGCGCACAAGGCCCGAGCCGGGCACCACCATCGCCCGCATACCGTCTTTGATCTTTTTACCCTTCACCACCTCGGCCACGGCGCGCAGATCCTCGATGCGGCCATTGGTGCAGGAGCCGATGAACACCGTATCGATCTTGATATCGGTGAGCTTCATGCCCGGTGTCAGCCCCATATAATCCAGCGCGCGCTGGGCGGCTTCCACCTTGCCGCCTTCGAAAGCAGATGCAAACGGCACGGTGGCCGAAATCGGCAGCACATCTTCGGGGCTGGTGCCCCAAGTGACCGATGGCTCGATATCTTCCGCTTTAATGGTCAGCACCTTGTCGAAAACCGCATCTTCGTCACTGAACAGGGTTTTCCAATAGCTCAGGGCTGCCTCCCAGGCCGCGCCCTTTGGCGCATGCGGGCGGCCCATCACATAATCAAAGGTTTTTTGATCCGGCGCGATCAGCCCGGCACGCGCGCCGCCCTCGATCGCCATGTTGCACACGGTCATCCGGCCTTCCATGCTCAGCGCGCGAATCGCCTCGCCGCAATATTCAATCACATGGCCGGTGCCACCCGCCGTGCCGGTCTGCCCGATCACATGCATGGTGATATCCTTGGCGGTGACCCCCGGCTTCAGCTTGCCGGTAATCTCGACCTTCATGTTTTTCGATTTCGCCTGAATCAGGGTTTGGGTGGCCAGCACATGCTCAACCTCGGAAGTACCGATGCCATGGGCCAGCGCGCCAAATGCGCCGTGGGTGGCGGTGTGGCTGTCGCCGCAAACCACGGTCATGCCCGGTAGCGTCCAACCCTGCTCGGGACCAACGATATGCACGATGCCCTGGCGGATATCATCCACCGGGTAATAATGCACGCCGAAATCAAGCGCGTTTTTCTCCAGCGCATCGAGCTGGATGCGGCTTTCTTCGTTTTCCACCCCTTTTAGGCGGTCAAGCGTGGTTGGCACGTTATGGTCTGGCACGGCGATGGTTTTTTCCGGCGCGCGCACCGCGCGGTTTGCATTGCGCAACCCCTCGAAGGCTTGCGGGCTGGTCACCTCATGCACGAGGTGGCGGTCGATATATAGCAGGCAGGTGCCGTCTTCATCGGTGGAAACCAGATGGGCATCCCATATTTTGTCATAGAGGGTTTTGGCGGTCATGATATTCTCGCATATTAGGGGAAAAAGGATGGTGAAAGACGGCGCTCTTCAGCGGCCAGACTGCTGCATCAGGCTTTCACCATGAAATCTCCATGGCAGACGGGTGTGGTCATCAAGATCAAAAATCCGTTTCATGCCTCTGTTTACGCCGGTTTTGGCAACAGGGCAAGCGGGGCAATTACATATAGATTTGTGTGAATGTCGCCTATGAGACAGGCAATGGTTGAGAAATTTGCTACGAAGTAACGACCGCATGTATTGTGGTGTGTAAAGATGATGATCGTAATTGGTTTCAAAGTGAAAACAGACCAAAGCCCGGCCGCGCATCTTTTGGATGCTGCCGATAATAAAAGACAAAATTCACTTTGACTAACGGCAGGGCCTGCGTGCATTCGCACACAGGTTTCCCTCTTGGCGGCGGGGAGTGGTTTCGTGGCGGTCGAAACCACCTTGCCAAATGATCATCGCTCTCCCGGGCTTATATCCTTCTGCCCCGGATATTTCACAACCGCATTTCCATCTATATTCTCTAAAGCCAAAAGGGGAGCCGCCCGGGCCAGCTTGCCTTTGCCTCTGCGGGGGCAAGCCCCCACTCGGCAAAGGCACCTTATCAGCAAAGCTGAACGGTGTCTGGCGACGCCGGTGGCCTCGCTTGCGCTCGGCGGGCTATTTCTTGGGCTTGATGCGCTGCTGATACGCCGCCCACAGATCCGGGCGGCGGGATTTGGTCAGCGCCTCGCCCTGCTCTTGCCGCCATGCCGCCACCTTGGCGTGGTGGCCCGAGGTCAGCACTTCGGGGATGCCGCGCCCTTCCCACTCTGCCGGGCGGGTGTAGTGCGGGTGCTCCAGCAAGCCGCTGGAAAAGCTCTCAGCCTCAATGCTTTCGGCATTGCCCAGCACATCGGGCAGCAGGCGCACGGCGGCGTCTATCAGCGCCTGCGCGGCGATCTCGCCACCGGTCAGCACAAAATCCCCCAGCGAGACCTCCTCGATCTGCCGCGCCTCCAGCACCCGCTCGTCCACCCCCTCAAAGCGCCCGCAAAGCAGGGTGATGCCGCGCGCCTTGCTGAAACGCTGCGCCATCTGCTGCGTAAAAGGCTTGCCTCGCGGCGAGAGGTAAACCAGCGGCCAGTCAGCCCGGCGCTGACCATTATCAGCAAAATCAATCGCCCGCCCAAGCACATCGGCGCGCAGTACCATGCCCGCCCCGCCCCCTGCCGGGGTGTCGTCCACATTGCGGTGCTTGCCACGGGCAAACAGGCGGATGTCGATCGGCTCCAGCCCCCAGCGTCCCTCTTGCAGCGCCCGCCCGGTCAGCGAATGGCCAAGCACGCCGGGGAACATCTCGGGGTAAAGCGTCAGCACCTTGGCTTTCCATGCGCCGGCAATATCGGGGGTGTCTTGCAGCAATTCGCGCGGTTTTTGTGCGGCTTTGATCGATAATCGACCGTGGGATTTGGCGGGAGGGGTTGGCATGGCGGGCGCTCTTTGCAATGGTGGTTGCCCTGTCTATAGCCAATAAACGGAGATCATTCCAATGCAAAACCTTACCGGCCTGTCCGGGGTCGCCCGGCACTATGACGGTGTCCTGTTTGATATCTACGGGGTTATCCACAGCGGCGAGGCCTGCTTTGAGCCAGCGCTGCACTGCCTTGCCAGTTTGCAGGCGGCCGGGGTGCCTTACGGGTTTCTCTCCAACATGCCGTTGCGGGCAGCCAAGGTGCCCGCCGCATTGATAAAGCGCGGCATGCCAGAGGCTTTGGCCGTTGAGGCGCTAACCTCGGGCGAAATGGTATTTCGGGCGCTGAGCGGGGCGGGCTATGGCAAACGGTATTATTTTCAGGGGCCGGAGCGCACCCGCGAGATCGTGCCCGAAGGCTATGAAGGCACATCACTGGCAGAGGCGGATTTTGTGCTGGCCAGCGGCATCGGAGACAGCGAGGGGCCAAAAAATTATACCGCGTTGCTCGAGGGCGCGCTGGCGCGGGGCCTGCCGATGCTCTGCGCCAACCCCGACCTGAAGGTCGGGCGCGGCGACAGGCTGGTTTCCTGCGCCGGGCTTTTGGTGGATGCCTATGAGCGCATGGGAGGGGACGCCCGCTGGATGGGCAAGCCCCATGGCTCGGTATTTGCGATGGCAGGCGAAATGCTGGGCGGCAAGCTGTTGATGGTGGGGGATTCACTGCGCACAGATATTGCCGGGGCACAGGCGGCAGGGCTGGATACGGCTTTTATCACCAGCGGCATTCACAAGCAGGATTATGCGGACCAGGGCGCGGCACTGTTTGCACAATATGGCATTACGCCAAGCTACACCCTGCCACGGCTGGCCTGGTGATCAACCCTCTTTTACGGCCAGAAACAACCCCTCTGGCGGGTCGATAACCACCTTGCCCGCGGCCAGATCAACCGTGGGCACATTGGCCATGGTAAAAGGCAATAGCGCCGCCTCTTTCATACCCTTGCCGTAAATCTCCAGAATATCCCCGGCGCCAAAATCCTGCACCGCTGTCACCTTGCCAAGCACCGCACCGCCGGTATCAAGCACCTCCAGCCCGATCAGGTCCGAGTGGTAATATTCGTCATCCGGCAGGTTTGGCAGGTCTGCGCGCCTGGTGTATAATTTGGTGCCGCGCAGGGCATCCGCCGCTTCTTTATCCGCCACGCCGGAAAGCCGCGCACCAAAGCCGCCCTTGACCGAGCGCACCAGCTTCAACTCGTAGCTGTCACCGGCCTCGGTGGTTAGCGGGCTGTAGTTTTCTATTGCCGCCGGGTCCGCGCAGAATGATTTCAGCCGCACCTCGCCGCGCACACCATATGCCCCCATTATCGCACCAACACAAATCAGATCCTTATCCATCATCGCTCCTCAACTTCCGCCAATAGCGGGTCGCGTTTTTCCCAATTCACCTTTTCCAATGTCGGGGTCTGGCTCTCCTCCACCGGGTAGCCGATGCATAAATAAGCCACCAAGGCCCAGCCCTTCGGGGCGGCAAGGTCAGCCGCCATCTGCCCGGGGTCGATGATCGAAACCCAGCCCACCCCCAGCCCGTGTGCCCGCGCCATCAACCAAAGGTTCATCACTGCCGAAACCACCGAATAGCGCCGCGCCTCGGGCATGGTGCCCGCCCCCAGCCCGGCACCTTTACCGGTGCCGTCATCACAAAAAACCGCCAGTTGCACCGGGGCATCGCGCATGCCGCTCAGCTTCAGCCCGGCATAGATTTTGGCCCGTTCGCCAGAGTAACCCTGCAGCGCCTCGGCATTGGCGGCTTCGAAATTGGCCAGCGACCTGGCCCGCGCCGCCGCCGATTTAACCGATATCAGCCGCCACGGCTCACTCAGCCCGACCGAAGGCGCCAGCCGCACGGCCTCCAGCACGGTTGTCAGCAGCTCATCGGGCACGGGTTTATCGGGCTGGAAGTGCCGCACATCGCGCCGCCAGCTCATCAGATCATGCAGTTGATCACAAAATTCATCGGAAAACTTTTTCATCGCCCATATCTAAGCCGCTTTTCCCGGATTGTGAACAAAAAACCCGCCCTTAACAGGGTGTTCTTAACAAATTAAAGCTGCTTAAGGTTGATTTAAACTAGGGCCTGTTAACACTTAGGGCCTGTTAACACTTAATCATATCCACGATGAGAGCGAAGTTGAGAAAGGCGCGGTACATCACGTCGAGTTTTTCGAACCTTGAGAAGATGCGCCGGTATCCCTTCAGCCTTCGAAACAGGCGTTCGACCTCGTTGCGCCGTTTGTA
>WFQA01000324.1 GCA_015487255.1 Paracoccaceae bacterium
CAGCCCCTGCCGCCAGCCGCGCAGCTGCTGCGCACCCGCGCGACCAAAGCGTTGCGCCAGGCTATCCAGCGCCTGCCTTTTATGCTGCACATCGCGCATTAACAGGCTTGGGCGCAGCGCAAAGCGCGACAGAAGCAGTTGTTTTTGCTGAACAAAGCCAAGCAAACCACGCGGCAGGCGCTGGGCGGCGGCATCCAGCCGCTGGCGGCGCTCGCCCAGTATCATATCAGCCCTTGGCAAGGCCCGGCTCAGGTCGCGCAGGCGTTGGTCTCCCTGCTCAAGCTGGCGCGCCATGGCCTGTACCCGGCGGGCTTCAAGTGCGGCCAGCGTGGCCAGCAGCTCGGCGCGCACCGGCACCGCCATTTCAGCCGCGGCCGTGGGGGTGGGGGCGCGCTGGTCAGCGGCAAAATCAACCAGGGTTGTATCGGTCTCATGGCCCACGGCCGTGATCACCGGAATGGCGCTTTCAGCCACCGCCCGCACCACGATCTCCTCGTTAAACCCCCAGAGATCCTCCAGTGAGCCACCGCCACGCGCCACGATCAGCACATCGGGGCGGGGCAGCGCGCCACCGGGGCTGAGCGCATTGAACCCGTTAATCGCCGCCGCCACTTCCTCAGCGCATTTCCCCCCCTGCACCACGGCGGGCCAGACCAGCACCTTGCGCGGAAACCGTGCCCGGAGCCGGTGCAGAATATCGCGGATCACCGCACCCGAGGGCGAGGTGACCACCCCGATCACCTCCGGCAGATAGGGCAGCGGTTTTTTCCGCTCCGCCGCGAAAAGCCCCTCGGCGGCCAGTGCTTTCTTGCGCTTTTCCAGCATCGCCATCAGCGCGCCCACCCCGGCGGGGGCGAGGCTCTCGATCACCAGTTGATAGCGGCTCTGCCCCGGAAAGGTGGTCAGCCGCCCGGTGGCGATCACCTCCATCCCGGCCTCGGGCTGGTGCGCCAGCCGCCCTGCCACCCCTTTCCAGATCACACTGGCCAGCACCGCGCGGTCATCCTTGAGGTCAAGGTATAAATGCCCCGAAGCCGGACGGGAAACCCGGCCAACCTCGCCGCGCACCCGCACCCGGCCAAACTCGCCCTCGACCACCCGCTTGACCGCACCCGACAGCTCCGATACCGATAGCGCGGGCGCGTTGCCCATTTCATCATCAAACAGTTCTGACATTTTGCCCACTTGTAACCGCGTTTGCCCCACCTTAAAACGGCAACAGGCAAAACCCAAGCGTATCGGAGCCGATTGTGAAAATTTTGATTTTGGGCGGTGGCGGGCGCGAGCACGCGCTGGCATGGGCGATCAGCCAAAACCCCAAATGCACCAGCCTGCTATGCGCACCGGGCAATGCCGGCATTGCTGAGATCGCGACATGCGTAGCGCTTAATATTGATGACGGCGAGGCCGTGGCCGCTTTCGCCAAAGCGCAAGCGGTGGATTTTGTGATCATCGGCCCTGAAGCCCCGCTGGCCCTGGGCGTGGCGGATGCGCTGCGCGGCGAAGGCATCCTGTGTTTCGGACCAACAGCAGACGCCGCGCAACTGGAGGCCTCCAAGAGCTTCACCAAAGAGATTTGCGCTGCCTGCAATGCGCCAACCGCCGATTACGCCTTCTTTACCGACCCAGGCAAGGCCCGCGATTATGTGGAGCAGCAAGGCGCGCCGATTGTGATCAAGGCGGACGGGCTGGCGGCGGGCAAGGGCGTGACCGTGGCGATGAATGTTGCGGACGCCCTGCAAGCGCTTGACGATATTTTTGCCAGCCCCGGCGGCGCGGTGGTGGTTGAGGAATTCATGCAGGGCGAGGAGGCCAGCTTTTTTGTGCTTTCCGACGGCAAAACCGCCCTGCCTATAGGCAGCGCGCAAGACCACAAGCGCGCCTTTGATGGCGACAAGGGGCCAAATACCGGCGGTATGGGGGCCTATTCCCCCGCCCCGATCATGACCGGCGCAGTCACCAAAAAAGCCATGGACGAGATCGTCAACCCCACCCTGGCGGAGATGGCGCGGCGCGGCACCCCGTTTCAGGGGGTGCTGTTTGTCGGGCTGATGATCAGGGGCGGCCAGCCAAGGCTGGTGGAATTCAACGTGCGTTTTGGTGACCCGGAGATACAGACCATCGCCATGCGGCTTGGCGGGCAGGTGCTGGACCTGCTGCTGGCGACCGCAGAAGGCACGCTGGACCAAATATCGGTCAACTGGGCCGATGACCATGCCCTGACTATCGTGATGGCCGCCAAGGGGTATCCGGGTGCTTATAAAAAGGGCGAGACCATTCGCGGCCTTGGCGAGCGCAGCCCGCAGGTCAAGGTTTTTCATGCGGGCACGGTTAAATCCGGCGCGGATATCCTCTCCAATGGCGGCCGGGTGCTGGCGATCACCGCGCGCGGCAAAACCCTGCAAGACGCCCATGACCGTGCCTATGCGCGGCTGAAGCGCATCAACTGGCCCGGCGGCTTTGCCCGCTCCGATATCGGCTGGCGCGCGCTCTAGCCGGCATACTCCATTACCCCGGCCAGCAGCATTTCCAAATCCTCATCCCTTGTGCGGTGGTTGGTGATATTCACCCGCACCGCTTTGCGCCCCTTCACCGTGGTCAGTGAAGGCACTGCAAGCCCGCTCTGCTGCAAGCGCAGCACAATTTCCTCGGTCACCGAATCGCCATCCACATGGGCAAAGGCCACAATGCTGCTGGCCACCGGGGCCAGCCGCTCAAGGCTTGGCTCCGCATCCACCATCTTCGCCAGCAATCGTGCCTGCGCGCAATTCCGGCTGATCGCCTCGCCCAGCGCCTCCACC
Organism: Paracoccaceae bacterium; assembly: GCA_015487255.1. Taxonomy (GTDB): domain Bacteria; phylum Pseudomonadota; class Alphaproteobacteria; order Rhodobacterales; family Rhodobacteraceae; genus UBA3077. The sequence goes on from WFQA01000324.1 coordinate 2,802, forward strand.
CCCAGCGCGGTGATCTGCGCCCAGATCTTCAGCGCCCGAAACCCGCGAGAAAGCTCGGGGCCATAATCCACCGGCCAGGGGCGGCCCGCCGCCAGGCCACGCCCGGCACCAGCCAGATAATCCGGCGCGGCCTCAAAAGCCATCCGGTGCAGGGAATCAGAGCGCAGCAGCACAAAGCCCGCGTCATAACTCACATGCAGCCATTTATGAAAATCAAACGCCAGGCTATCCGCCCGCTCCAGCCCCTTGAGCCGGGGCCGCAGCCCATCCGAAAGCACCCCGGCCGCGCCAAACGCACCATCGACATGCAGCCACAATCCCGTTTCCGCCGCGATATCCGCCAGCGCAGCCAAATCATCAAACGCCCCGACATTGACACTGCCCGCCGTGCCCACCAGCAAAAACGGCTCCAGCCCCGCAGCAATATCCGCCGCCATCATCGCCTGCAATGCCACCATATCAATCTCAAACGCCGCATTCACCGGCACGGCCCGCAAAGCATCGCTGCCCAGCCCGAGCAGATCAAACGCCCGGGCAACGCAATTATGCGCCTCAACCGAGGCATACCCCACCAGCCGGTGCGCCCTCACGCCCCCGGTGCGCGCCCCGAGCCGCGCATCCCGCGCGACTTTCAGCGCCACGATCGTGGCCATCGAAGTGCCGGACACCACCAGCCCGCTCGCCCCATCCGGGAAGCCGAACATCTCCCGCACCCATGCAACCACCTGCTTTTCCACATAAATCGCGCCATGATCGCGCCCGCCAAGATTGGCATTCATCGCTGCTGCCGTAATCTCACCCAGCAGCGAGGCCACCCCGCCACTGCCATGCACCCAGCCAAAAAACCGCGGGTGGGTATTGCCGACCCCGTAAGGCAAAATCGCCTCCAGCCCCGCCTGCATCGCCCCGTGCCCGGCCCCCTTTCGCGGCAGGGGCTGCTGATAGATGCGCCGAACATCCCCCGGC
>WFQA01000325.1 GCA_015487255.1 Paracoccaceae bacterium
ACCGCATTGCCCGAGGCCAATGGCACCATCAGCGCCACCACCACCGGCTGGTTTGGGTCCACCGCGGCGGTGGGGGCGGCAAAATTAACCGGCTCGCAGGCCGAAAGGCCAAACGCGGCGATGAGCAGCAGCCATGGCCGCTTGATGAAGGGTAAAAGACGGTTTTTCAAAAACATGGTTCCTCACATTGGGATAAAGCGGAGGCTAAAAGCCGGTAAACATGGACTCACCTGAACCCACAGGGTAAAGCCTGCGCATGATGTTGTAAACGACTCGATCAAAGGCATGTGGGAAAATGGGCGGCATTTCACCAAAACTCACCCCCGGGCTTTATCTGGTAGCCACCCCGATCGGCACTGCCAGCGATATCACCCTGCGCGCGCTCGATATCCTGCGCGAGGCGGATCTGCTGGCGGCGGAAGACACGCGGCAGGTGCGCAAGCTGATGGATATTCACGGTGTGGCGCTGAACGGGCGCATGATTCTGCCCTATCACGACCATAACGGCGCTCTGATGCGCCCCCGGTTGCTGGATGCGGTGCGGGCGGGAAAATCGGTGGCCTATGTTTCTGACGCCGGCACGCCGCTGATCGCTGATCCGGGTTATCAACTGGCGGCGGAGATGATCAGGGCCGGCCTGCCGATTACCGCCGCGCCCGGGGCCTCAGCGGTATTGACCGCGCTTTCACTGGCCGGGCTGCCCACCGACAGGTTTTTGTTTGCCGGTTTTGTGCCGGTAAAGGCGGCGGCGCGGATGAGCTTTCTGGCGGAATTTTCCAGCGTGCCCGCCACGCTGGTGTTTTACGAAACCCCCCGCAGGCTGGCACAAAGCCTGCGCGCCATGGCTGAGGTTTTTGGCGACCGCCCGGCGGCGATGTGCCGGGAGCTGACCAAAAAATTCGAAGACGTGCGGCGCGGCAGCCTGCGCGAACTGGCGGATTATTATGCCGATGCGCCCACCCCCAAGGGCGAAGCGGTGCTGGTTGTCGGCGGGCCGCTAAAGCCGGTGGCCACCGCCGGGATGATCGATGCCGCCTTGCTGGAAGCGCTGAAAACCAACCGGGTCAAGGATGCGGCAGCCGAAGTGGCAATGGCCTTTGACCTGCCGCGCAAGCCGCTTTATCAGCGCGCGCTGGAACTGGGGCGCAAATGAGCCGGGGGGCGCGGGCCTATCATAACGGCATGGCGGCAGAGGATATCGCCGCGCGGGCCTATGAAGCCCGTGGCGGGCAGGTGCTGGCCCGGCGCTGGAAGGTGGCAGAGGGCGAGATAGACCTGATCGTGGCGCTGGATGGCATGACGGTTTTTGCCGAGGTCAAGGCCCGCAAAACCCTTGAAAGCGCCATGCAGGCCATCAGCCCGCATCAGCAAGCCCGGCTGCTGGCCTGCGCGGCGCAATATCTGGCCGGGGCGGATGGGCCTGACAGTGATTGCCGCTTTGACCTTGTTGCGATTGACCGCAATGGGCGAATCAAAATATTGGAAAACGTGTTGATGGGGTGATCTGCGCGCCCGGACAGCCAGAATTTCACGACATTTTCCACGTTTGCCGTTTTATTGCCATATTTTTATGCCCTACTGCACCTTAAGCTGGCTTTAAGCATGTTGACTTAATCAGAGCCAGTTGATTGACTGAGCGGGTGCAGTGCCCGCCGTCACGGGCCTGCACGTTTTTTTGCGGGTATCAAAGTTTGGATGTTTTCGGACATGAAATCCGCTTGGCGATATGCTGGAATTTTGATATGGGGCCTGGCTGCCCCGGCGGCGCTGGCCCAGCCAGACGCTGCCGCTCTGACTGTGCCCGAATATATCGCCTTGCTGGACAAGCTGGCCCTGGATATGGAGCTGGATAATTTTACCGCGGAGATGCGGGGGCTGGCGGTTGCCTCGGCTGCTAAACTGCCCCAGATCGGAGTGGAGATCAGGGATATTCTGGCGGAATGCGAATCGCAGGGCGCGCAAGCCGAAAACGGGCAGGCGAAATTTGAAACCGTGGGCGCGGCCCGCGGGGTTTCGGATGACTATCTGGCGGAATTATCCGATTGCTATGCGGAGTTATCCGGCGAACTGCCCGCCAGCCATGGCGAAACTGCCTCCCCCGGCTCCTGAACCGCTTATTGCGCTTGCCAGATCACCCAACGGCCATGAAAATCCATTCGGCCCAGATGGTGCGTTTCACCCCCCGGCCATGTGGTGCAGCATATGGCTGCCCCGTTTTGCTGCCTGTCAGCCTCGATCGAGAGCCAGGCCAGCGGTGCCCGGCCTGTTGCCCTTGCCCCGGCCGCTTCGATCAAGGCGCGGCCCCGGGCCTGGGCAACCTTTGGCAGATATTGCCAGACAATCGAATGATAGATGACATGCAATACCCCCATCGCAGGCTCACCAAGCCGCCGGGCCAGAAAAGCCAGTGCATCTTCCTGTTCGGGTGGGGCTTTGGCCATATCGAGCGCGCGGCGGGTGATTTCGTGGCGCCGGGGCTGGTCGGGCCAGATATAGGCATGCAGGCGCGCTCGGCTTTCAGGGTTTTGCGGGTTTATCGGCTTGAGGTCACACCCGGCTTTATCGGTTATTTCAACCCCCGGGCGGGGCGGCAATACCCCGCGCCAATCGGGGCTGAGCTGCACCGGTGAAGCCGCATCGCCCCAGACCTGCCCGTCAATATGCAGCCCGTATTGGTCCCAGTTCATATTCAGCCCGGCGCTGGCCCCGATTTCAGACATGCGCAGCGGCAGCCCATAGCGCGCCGCCAGCCAGTGAAAGCCCGGAATCAAGCCACAGCAGCGGCGGATCTCGTTGGTTTGCGGGGCGGAGTTAAGCCAGTTGAGCAGGAAATCCTGCTCATTATGCAGCGCAAAGGATACCGCCTGCCACAGCGTCTCATCGCTGGCCTCATTGGGTGGATAGGCCCCGGCCAGCGCCCCCTCCGGCGCGGCCAGTTTCAAAGCATGCAGCCCGCCCGCGATGCGCAGCGCCACCGCATCCGCCCGCAGGTCCTCCCAGGCCAGCAAGCGGGCACCAACGGCGTGGTCATCGGTAACACGCGCGCCGAGCAGGCGGCACAGCCGGGCGGTGAAGGGTGAGCCAAGCTCGGCACAAGCCTCGGCTTGCTCATGGCAATGTGCTGCAAAACGGCTCAAGAAAACCGGTCTTTCAGCCGTTGCAGCGGTGTGCGGGTATCCTCGCCCGTTGGCTTTTCCACCGGCCTGGTGGTGGTTTTTTTGCCGGTGGAGGGCCGTGGCGGATTGAGCCGCAGGGCAATGGCATTGAGGAATTTCGGCCCGTCCCCCGCTGCCAGATCACCAATGCCATCCCCGATGCCGCGCAGCAGCCCGTCAAGCCAGCCTGTGTCTGATTTGGCGAAATCATGCAGCACATAGCGGGCGACCTTGTCTTTATGGCCGGGGTGGCCAATACCGAGACGCACCCGGTTATATTCGGGGCCGATATGCTGGTGCAGCGAGCGCAGCCCGTTATGCCCGGCATGCCCGCCGCCGGTTTTTAGCCGCACCTTTCCCGGCGCAAGGTCAAGCTCGTCATGAAAAACGGTTACATCTTCGGGGCTGAGCTTGTAAAACCGCATCGCCTCGCCAACCGATTGGCCGGAAAGGTTCATGAAGGTCATCGGCTTGAGCAGGATGACCTTCTCCGCCCTGATCCGGCCTTCGGAAACCATACCCTGAAACTTGGGCTTCCACGGAGAAAAGCCGGTTTCGGCAATACGGTCCACCGCCATAAAACCGATATTGTGCCGGTTTTGGCTATACTTCGCGCCGGGGTTGCCGAGGCCGACAAAAAGCTGCATTTGAGGCTCTCCAAATAAAAACGCGCCCGGTGAGGGGCGCGCTTTGTTTAGCACAGAAAAAGGGGGGAGTGAATTACTCTTCGGTTTCCGCTTCTTCGGTCGATTCTTCTTCGGTGGCCTCTTCGCTTGCCTCGTCATCCAGCCCAACAGTTTTGGAGGCACCGATATTGGCGATCACGAAATCCCGGTCGGTGATCATCGGGCGGGTGCCCTTGGGCAGGGTGATATCGGACATGTGGATGGTATCACCGATTTCGGCCTCGGCCAGGTCAACCTCGAGGCTTTCGGGAATGTCACCCGCGGTCACCTTCAACTCCACCTCGTTACGCACCACCACAAGCGTGCCGCCCATCTTGAGGCCGACAGAAATATCCTCGTTGAGGAATTTGACCGGGATCATCAGGTTGATGCGCGATTTGGCCGAGAGGCGCAAAAAATCCACGTGCAGCGGCAGGTCGTTGACCACATCGCGCTGCACACCTCGGCAGATAACGCGCTGCTCTTTACCATCAATCACCAGGGTCAGCAGCGAGGAAAGAAATCCGCCGGCCTTGAGCATTTTGATCAGCTCGTTGAATTTGATGTTGATCGGGGTCGGCTCTTCACCGCCGCCATAAACAATGCCGGGCACCATATTTTCGCGACGAGCGGCGCGGGCGGCCCCCTTGCCGGTTCCCGCACGGATCGAGGCATTGAGTGTTTTGTTCTCAGCCATGATATTCTCCAAAGTAAGGGCGGCGATCCTCCAAGGGTGTAAGCGCCGCGTGAAGGGGCGGATATAGGATAGATCGGGGTGAAAGAAAAGGGGAAAGATGCATATGTTTTTGGCACCTCTCTGTGGTGGTGAGGGCGGGATATGAGTATTTGTGAAAGAATGAAGCCGGGGGTGGTTCTTCTTTGCCAAATACTTCGGGGGTTTGGGGGCAGCGCCCCCTGCCGAGGCGAAGCCGAGGCCATGGCGTCGCGATCTCCGCTTTTGCCTCTGGCAAAAGCGCCGCCGGCCCGGCGGTAGCGATGGTTGCTGTTTGACGAAAGGCTGGAGATTGCCTATCGGTTGGAAGAAGATAATTTGGGGGTAAAGATGCCAAAAATCACCTGTATCGAAGACCTGCGCCTGCTGGCCAAGCGCCGGGTGCCGAAGATGTTTTATGATTACGCCGATAGCGGCTCATGGACGGAAAGCACCTACCGCGCCAACAGTTCGGATTTTGGCCGGATCAGGCTGCGCCAGAAAGTGGCGGTCAACATGGAGAACCGCTCGACCAAGGCGCGGATGATCGGGCAGGATGTGGCAATGCCCGTGGCGCTGGCCCCCACCGGCCTTACCGGCATGCAATGCGCTGACGGTGAGATCAAGGCGGCAAAAGCGGCCGAGAAATTCGGGGTGCCGTTTGTGCTTTCCACCATGTCGATCTGCTCGATCGAGGATGTGGCGGCAAACACCTCCGCTCCGTTCTGGTTTCAGCTTTATGTGATGCGCGACAAGGAATATTCGGCCAATCTGATTGCCCGCGCCAGGGCGGCGGGTTGCGCGGCCCTGGTGCTGACGCTGGATCTGCAGGTTTTGGGGCAGCGCCACAAAGATATCAAAAACGGCCTCACCGCCCCGCCGCGGCCAACGATCCGCAATATGATCAACCTTTCGACCAAGGTCCGCTGGGGGCTGGGGATGCTGGGCACCAGGCGGCGCAGCTTTGGCAATATCGTTGGCCATGCCAAGGGCGTGACCAACATGAATGATCTGGCCAGTTGGAC
>WFQA01000326.1 GCA_015487255.1 Paracoccaceae bacterium
ACCCTGCTTTCACCTGCGGCGCTCAAAGTCCGTTTTGCGCATCTCAATACCGATGACCTCACCCTCGCCAGTCTTGGCCTTTCCGGCGAGGGCTGGTTTGACGGGGTTGGGCTGATGCAGGGTTATCAGGCGGGCAGTGCCGCCGGGCGGATCAGGGATGAGGTTGTCGGTTTGCAACTGCGGTCGGGCAGGGTCAAAGCGGTGGAGCTGGCTTCGGGCGAGCGCATTGCTTGCGGGGCTTTCATCAATGCCGCCGGGCCGCGCGCGGCGGATATCGCCAGAATGGCGGGGATAGAACTGCCCGTCGAGCCGCGCAAGCGCAGCAATTTCATCTTTGATTGCTCGGATCCGCCCAAGGGGCAGTTGCCGTTGATGATCGACCCGAGCGGGGTCTGGCTGCGCCCGGAGGGGCGGCATTTTTTATGCGGGTGCAGCCCGGTGGAGGACCCGATGGTGGCGCATGATGATTTTGAGCCGCGTTTCATGGAATTTGAAACGGTCATCTGGCCCGCGCTGGCGGCGCGCTCATCCAAATTTGAGGCGATCAAAATGCAGGCGATGTGGGCCGGGCATTATGCCTATAACGTGCTGGATCAAAACGCGGTGACCGGTGCGCATCCCGAGATCGGCAATTTTTACTTTGCCAACGGGTTTTCCGGCCATGGTTTGCAGCAGGCCCCGGCGGTGGGGCGCGGATTGGCGGAGCTGCTGGCCTTTGGCCGCTACAAAACCCTTGATCTTTCCAAGCTGGGCTATGAACGTATCCTTACAGGAAAACTCTTGCTGGAGAAATGCGTGATATGAGCTGGCACCCGCCTCAGGAAGCCGAAATTCTGCAAGTGGTGGATGCCACCTGGCCCGCCGCGCGCTATGTTGAAAGCGGCCCCTTCACCCTGCGGCGCGGGCAGGGCGGCGGGCAGCGGGTGTCGGCGGCCAGTGCCAATGGCCCGGCGCGGGGGGCCGAGATCAGCGCGGCGGAAAGCGCCATGCGGGCCATGGGGCAGAAACAACTGTTTATGATTGCCGGCAAGGACAAGGCGCTGGATGACAGATTGGCCGCGCTTGGTTATCGGGTAAAAGACCCGGTGAGCATGTTTGCCGCCCCGGCGAAAATGCTGGCCATGCATGAGCAAAAAGGGCTGGTGGCCAGCCGCGCCGTTGCCCCGCTGGGAGTGATGAAAGCGCTGTGGGGCCAAGGCGGCATCGGCCCCGGCCGCTTGGCGGTGATGGCCCGGGCGCGGGGGGCAAAAACCTATCTGCTTGGCCGGGTTGGTGAAAGCCCCGCCGGGGTGGCCTATGTGGCGATGCACGGCCAAACCGCCATGCTGCACGCGCTGGAAGTGGCCCCGGCAGCGCGGCGCAAGGGCCTCGGGCAGGCCCTGAGCGCCGCTGCCGCCGCCTGGGCGGTGGAGCAGGGGGCGGAGACCTTCAGCCTGATCGCCGTAACCGCCAATGCCGCCGCCTGCGGGCTATACCGGCATCTGGGCATGGTTAAGGTTGGAAATTATCATTATCGTATAAAGGATTAGCCAATGGATCAGCCCACCGCCCTCAACCTGCCCCCCGTGGAGCCGCTGCCCGAAGGCACCGCGAAGTTTTTTGCGATTTGCGAGGAAAAGCTCGGGCTGGTGCCCAATGTGCTGCGGGCTTATGCCCATGATATCGACAAGCTGAACGCATTTTCGGCGATGTATAATGACCTGATGCTGGGGGAAAGCGGGCTTTCCAAGCTGGAGCGCGAGATGATCGCGGTGGTGGTTTCGGCCGAGAATCGCTGCTTTTATTGTCTGGTGGCGCATGGGGCGGCGGTGCGGCAGCTTTCCGGCAAGCCAGAGCTGGGCGAGGCGCTGGTGATGAATTATCGGGTGGCGGCGCTGGAGCCACGCCAGCGGGCCATGCTGGATTTTGCGGTAAAGATGACCAGGGCCAGCGGTGAGATTGAGGAAGGGGACCGGCAGGCGCTGCGCAATGCCGGGTTTGTGGATGCGGATATCTGGGATATTGCCGCCGTGGCCGGGTTTTTCAATATGAGCAACAAAATGGCCTCGGCCATCGATATGCGGCCCAACCCAGAGTATCACGGGCAGTTCCGCCAGGGTCGATTTTAAGGCGCTTCGAGCCCCTTAAAATCGATCTTCCCCAAGGGGGAAGAGGGGCGCGGTTAAAGCGAAAACGGTTCAGCCGGGACCGCCGAGCGAAGCGAGGCCACGGCGCTGCTGCGCGTTTTGCTGTTTACAGCAAAACGCACCCGCCTTCAGGCGGGTTGCGCATCCAGCGGCACTGGGATAATTTATCCGCTCCCGAACAAAGGCCAGCCAATGCCCACAAACACCCCGTTAATTCGCGCCGAAAACCTGAGCGTTAAAACCGGCAGGCGGGTGCTGCTGGATGCGGTCAGTTTTGCGATCCTCCCCGGCGAGGCGATTTCGCTGATCGGGCCAAACGGGGCCGGGAAAACCACATTGATCCGGGCGTTGATCGGCACCATGCCGATCAGCGATGGCACGCTTTTTCGCCGCCCCGGCCTGCGCCTTGGTTATACGCCGCAAAAACTGCCGCTGGAGCAGCTCATTCCGATGCAGGTGGATCGGTTCATCGCGCTTTCCGGCGAGCGCGACAAAACCCGCCGACGGGAGATGCTGGCGCGCTGCGGGGCTGGCGGCTTGCAAGCCGCGCAAATGATGGACCTTTCCGGTGGTGAAACCCAGCGCGTGTTGCTGGCCCGCGCCCTGATGCGCCAGCCCGACCTGCTGATACTGGATGAGCCGACCCAGGGGCTGGATCAGCCCGCCGAGGCGCGGTTTTACCAGCTTTTGGGTGAGATCAGGGCCGAGACCGGGGTGGCGGTGTTTATGGTCAGCCATGATCTGCATATGGTGATGGCGCAGTCGGACCGGGTGATCTGCCTGAACGGGCATATCTGCTGCTCGGGCACGCCCGGCATGGTGGCCCGGGACCCAAGCTATATCGAGCTGTTTGGCCAATGCGCCGGGCTGGCCCCTTACCGGCACCACCACCATGAGCATTGTGACCATGATTGAACCGTTCCTGCTCAAGGCCGCGCTTGCCGGGCTGCTGATTGCGCTGATTGCCGCGCCGCTGGGCTGTTTGGTAGTCTGGCGGCGCATGGCTTATTTTGGAGATGCCACCGGCCATGCCGCCTTGCTGGGGGTGGCGCTGGCGCTCAGCCTTTCGGTGCCGCCGATCATTGGTGTGCTCAGCATTGCCTCGGCCATGGCATTGGCGGTTACTTTTGCCACCAGGCGCGGGGTGTTTGCGGCGGATACGGTGCTGGGGGTTTTTGCCCATGCCGCGCTGGCCATCGGGCTGGTGGTGGCGGCGGTGCTGCCGGGGGTGCGGATCAACCTGATCGAGACCCTCTTGGGTGATATCCTCACGGTTTCCGGCAGCGAGATCATGGTGATTGCATTGGGAGGCTTGGTGATTCTGGCCACCCTTGCCTATGGCTGGCGCGGGCTGCTCAATGCCACGCTTTCGCCCGAGTTGATGGCGGCGGAAGGTGGCTCGCTCACCCGCGACAAGCTGATCTTCACCCTTTCACTGGCGGTGTTTGTGGCGCTTTCCATGAAGCTGGTGGGGATATTGCTGATTACCGCCATGCTGATCCTGCCCGCCGCCGCTGCCGCGCCGCTGGCCCGCTCGCCCGAGCGCATGGTGATGATGACCGCCCTGATTGGCTCTGTCTCGGTGCTGGGCGGGCTGTGGATGAGTTGGGAAATGGACAGCCCGGCGGGGCCGTCGATCATTGTGGTGGCCGCCGCGATTTTCGCGCTGACCGGACTGTGGCCCAAAACCCGCAACCGTTAGGGGCGGGCTGAAAATTACTATCCCCTTTTGCACCGCATTCGGTTTAAGCTGGCATCAGCCGAATATTTCGAACCCGGGACCATATGTATACGATCGCAGCTCATTCCATTCTGGTGGTGGCATTCACGCTCCGGATTCTCTCGCGCGACGAATTGTTGCCACCTTCGCGCATGGCGTGGTTTATGGTGGTGCTGACCCTGCCTTTTATCGGCAGCGCGCTTTATTTTTTATTTGGCGAGGTTGATCTGGGCCACAGGGCCAGAAGCCAGCATCAAAGAATATTTGCGGCCATCCATGCATTTGCCAGGCAAACAATAGTCGAGCCGGATGATCTGGATAATCTGGTCAAACCCCGCTTCATGGCCGCCTTCAAATATGCCCGTTCGATCAACGGGTTCAACCCGCAACCGGGCAACCGGGCGGAGCTGATGCCTGATGCCCAATCCGCCCGGATGCGTTTGATCAAGGATATCGATGCGGCGGCGGAAACGGTGCATATCCTCTATTATATCTGGCTGGAGGACAAGACCGGCACCAACACCGCCAAGGCGCTGATCCGCGCCGCCAAACGCGGGGTGACCTGCCGGGTGATGGTTGACGGGCTCGGCTCCCGCGCCTTCACCAGATCAGACCTTTGGCAACAGATGGCCCAAGCCGGGGTGCAACTGGCCATTGCCCTGCCGATCAACAGGCCCATCCGCACCATCCTCACCAGCCGGCTGGATATGCGCAATCACCGCAAGATCACGGTTGTCGACGGTAAAATCGCCTATTGTGGCAGCCAGAACTGTGCCGACACCGCCTTTAGGGTAAAGGCAAAATATGCGCCCTGGGTCGATATCGTGCTGCGGCTGCAAGGGCCGGTCGTGGCGCAAAAACAGATGCTGTTTGCCAGCGACTGGATGAAGGAAAATAACACGCCGGTTGAGGAACTTCATATCGCCCCGCAGCCCGCCCGGGGCGGGTTTGTTGCCCAGGCGCTTGGGGACGGGCCAACCGAGCGGATGCGGGCCTCGCCGCATATGTTTGTTACCCTGATCGAAACGGCGCAGGACGAGCTGATCATCACTACCCCCTATTTTGTGCCCGACCCCACGGTGTTTGAAGCGCTTTGCGCCGCCGCACTGCGGCAGGTGAAGGTAAAGCTGGTGGTGCCCAGGCATAATGATTCATGGGTTGTGGCAACGGCCAGCAAGAGCTTTTATCGCAAATTGCTGGAATCCGGGGCGCAGATTTATGAATATAGCGGCGGATTGCTGCATGCCAAAACCCTGACGGTTGACGGGCAGTTGCTGTTCATGGGTTCGTCCAACATGGATATGCGCAGCTTTGATCTGAATTATGAAAATGATGTGCTCATTCAGGATCAGGCCACCACCAAAGCCGTGCGTAAACGGCAGATGGAGTATATTTCCCGCTCGGACAGCGTGCAACTGGACAATGTCTGCACCTGGCAGTTGCACCATCGTATGTGGCACAATGTTATCGCCACGATCGGGCCGGTATTGTAGGTTTTGTGTGGTTTCTGCGGGCCGGCCTAGCCGCGCTCGCGCAGCAACCGGCCCTGCTGTTTTTGCCAGTCGCGCTTTTTCTCGGTGGCGCGTTTGTCTTGCAGCTTTTTGCCTTTGGCGATGCCGAGCAGCAGCTTGGCGCGGCCCTTGTCATTGAAATAAATTTTCAGTGGCACCAGGGTCATGCCCTCGCGGCCGATGTTTTTGTGCAGGTTGGCCAGCTCGCGCTTGCTGACCAGCAATTTGCGCTTGCGGCGCTCCTCGTGCTGAAAGGTTTTTGCCTGCTCGTATTTGGGCACATGGGCGTTGATCAGCCATAGTTCGCCATCTTCGATATTGGCGTAGCTTTCGGCAATATTCACCCCGCCGGCGCGCATGGCTTTCACCTCCGAGCCAACCAGCATCATGCCGCACTCGATCGTGTCTTCGATGGCATAGTGATAGCGCGCCTTGCGGTTCTGCGCGACGCTTATATTATTCGGATTGCTTTTGCTTTTGGCTGCCATGGGGCAGATGTAGCCCTGCACACCGGCATTGTCCAGATGCGGCCCCGGGTGGTTTCACGCGCAATTTACCCCATAACCGGTTTCCACTTTTCGGATTGCGCTCTAAGCTGGATGTCATAAAGGAAACCCGATGCAGCTTTCGCGCAAGGTCAAACTGGAATTGTTGTTTGCAGCCCTGGTTGCTGCGGCGCTGGGTTATGCCTGGCAATCGGGGCTGCTGGCCACATTGCAGGCCGATATGAGCCGCGCAACCATCGAAAGCTGGGTGACGCAGGCCGGGCTGTGGGGGCCGGTGGTGGTGATTGTGCTGATGACCCTTGCCGTGGTTGCCTCGCCAATACCCAGCGCGCCGATAGCGCTGGCCGCCGGGGCTGCCTATGGCCATACTTACGGCACGATCTATATCGTGATCGGGGCCGAGGCCGGGGCGCTGATCGCCTTTACCCTGGCGCGGGTATTGGGGCGGCA
>WFQA01000327.1 GCA_015487255.1 Paracoccaceae bacterium
GCCAAGGGTCACCCAAGGCATTCCTCTGCCACCATGGCGGATTGGGGGGTGCAGGACCAAAACGCAGCGCAGCGCGCGATGGAGGCCCGTTTCCCCGACAGCCCGTTATGGGTAATCGGCCATTCGCTGGGGGGATTCATGGTGCCGTTTCAAGAGGGGGCCGGCCGGATTGACCGGCTGATCACAGTGGCCAGCGGCGCGGCGTATCTGGGGGACCACCCCTGGCCCTATCGCGCCATGGCGGCGCTGTTTTGGTATGGGCCGGGGGCGTTGGCCACAAAGGTTTTTGGCTATTTGCCGGGAAAAGCGCTCCGAACCGGGCCGGACCTGCCAGCCGGGGTATATTGGCAGTGGCGGCGCTGGTGCACATCCCGCTCCTTTTATCAGGCGGATATCGGCAGTGCGTTGCCGAAATTTACCACCCCGCCCTTTGCTGGCCCGATAAAAGTGATCGCCCTGAGTGATGACGTGATGATGCCGCCAAAATCGGTATGGAAAATCATGCGCTATTTTCCGGCGGCAACAAAGCAGAAAAAACTGCTGCACCCTGCTGATTTTGGCTTGAAAAAGATTGGCCATATCGAGGTTTTCAGCCGCAAAAATGCCGCACTCTGGCCGGAGATCATCAAATGAAAGGGCCATCCCTGATCGGAATGGCCCAGACTCGAGTTTGGAGGTGGTCAGGGTCCGTGTATTGGTTACGGGCCACCTATCCGGGGGTTGCCCCGGCTAGATTTTCATCTCCCGCGTTTCCTTAACCATTTGCTCCAATATCCCAATAGACATCGGCACCTCCTTTCTCAAAGTTTCAGATAGGGGGAGCTTAGCGCCAATTTGGTTAAACGCAAATAAATTATGCGCGAACTGTTCTGAGCCAGCCAAGCGCCAGCCGATAAGGCCCGAGCGCCACCAGTGCCAGGCTCATCTTCACCGCAAAATCCGCCAGCGCCAGGCTGACCCAAAGCGGCGCATCCGGCCCAAAGCCTAACATCGGAATAACCTCGCGCGCCCAGCCATTGGGCTGGCTGGCATCCAGAAAGATAAACAGTGCCGAAAAGGAGATGCTGAAAAACAGCAATGTATCCAGCGCGGAGCCAATGAAAGACGAGACCAGCGGCGCTTTCCACCAGCGGCGCATCCGCAGCCGGTCAAACACCAGCACATCGGTCAGCTGGGCCGCCAAAAACGCGATGCCCGAGCCAATGGCAATGCGCAGGCTGACCGCCGGGCCATACTCAAGCATGATCTGCGTGCCGATGAGTGAGCTGATCACCCCGACCACAAACCCGGCAAAAACCACCTTGCGGGCTTGTGATACACCGTAAACCCGGTTCATCAGGTCGGTCACCAGAAAGGCAAACGGATAGGTGAAGGCCCCCCATGTCAGCCAGTCTCCCATCAGAAACTGCACAAGAATATTCGAGGCAACCACAATGATCGCCATGGCAATAACGCCAATAATCAGTCCACGTGTCATAATTTTATCCCGTATTTTTATAGAAGGTCAGCGGTGACTTCTGCCGGACCATCCGGCAAGGCGGGCTATACTCCCTGCCCGTGACAAAGGCAATACCCGCCATGCCCAACCCCCTGCGGGGGGTGCCTTTGCTTCGGGGCAGGCTTATAGGGTGGTTCTTGTGCTGAGGTCTCCGCCCGCCCACCCGCTCAGCAAAGGCACGGTTTTCAGCAAGCTGAAAACACGGCTGGCCGGCGGCGGTGGCCTCGCTGGCGCTCGGCGGTCTGCTTGATGGTTTGGTCAGGTCAACTCTGGCATGATGATATGTGCAAACGAGCCCGATACCCATCCCCGCCGATGGCCGATTTTCCCCAGAGGCGTATCCAGCGAATCGCGGGCCTCAAACAGATCACCGGGCTGGCTATTGATTATTTGGGCATAGTGGAACTCATGCGCCGAAAGCTGGTGCCCCTTGAAAGGCCCCTGCAATGCGGTCAGCCTCCGGTAGCCCAGATGCAGCTTGCGGCTGGCAAAACTGGTTGAAACCGGCAGCAGCCCGAGCATCTCGTGGCGCATCCCGTCAGCATCCACCAGCCCTTCGCCAAGCACCATATAGCCGCCGCACTCGCCATAAACTTCGCCCTGAAACGCCCGCAGCCCACCCATAAAGCCGATATTTCCCGCCAGCCTGCCCGCATGCAGCTCCGGATACCCGCCGGGCAAAAACACCGCATCGGCATCCGCGCGCGGCCCCTCATCCGCAAGTGGCGAGAAAAACGAGACCTCCGCCCCTGCCATCCGCCAGCCCGCCAATATATGCGGATAGGCAAAGGCAAAAGCGTCATCCCGCGCCACCGCAATCTGCTGCCCGAGAGGGGGTATTTTGGGCATCACGCCAGCCTCGGGCAGCGCCTCGGCCAAATCAACCAATGCCGCAAGCGCCAGCCCCTCGGCCACCACATCCGCCGCATCGTCAATAAATGCCTCCAGCGCCGGGTCCTCCCCCGCCTGCACCAGCCCGAGGTGCCGCGATTGCCGCCCCATCCGGGCATCGCGCATCACCACTCCCAGCACCGGCACACCAATCGCCTCAACCGCCCGCACCACCATCTCCCGATGCCGGGCAGAGCCAACCCGGTTCAAAATCACCCCCGCAATCCGCACCCCTTCAC
>WFQA01000328.1 GCA_015487255.1 Paracoccaceae bacterium
GGATGAAAGCCGCGGGCTGGGTGGGCTTTATATTTTGGAGGTCAACACCCAGCCGGGGATGACGGCAACATCATTGGCCCCCGAGCAGGCCGCCCATTGCGGCATGGATTTTCCCACGCTTTGCGCGGTTTTGGTGGAGGGTGCGGCATGAACCCGATAGTAGCCGAGCGGCGTGACATGGTGGTGCGGCATGAAACCGCTTTGGTAAAGGTAAAGGCCGACCCCGCGCCCTCAAAACTGAATTATCGGCTGGAGCGGCTGTGGCTGACGCGGTGGTTTCGCGACATGGTGCGCATCTGGCTGCCGCTGGGGGCTTTGATTGTTGTGATTTATGGTGGCTATAGCAGCCCGGCGGTTAGCGGCTGGTTCTCGGCGCAATATCAGGTTGTGCGCGGGGTGGTGGTGGCGCGGCCAGAATTGCGCATCGAGCGGGTGGAAATCCCGGTTGGCTCGCCTGATCTGCAACGGCAGATTTTGGGGGTGATGGACCTGAGCCTGCCGGTGAGCGCACTGGATGTTGATCTGAGGGAGCTGCGCGATCTGGTGCAGGGGTTGAATGCGGTCAAATCCGCCTCGGTGCGGTTTTTGGCGGACGGGGTTTTGGAAGTGAGGATCAAGGAGCGGCTGCCGGCGGTGGTGTGGCGCAACCTCAACCGGCTTTACCTGCTTGACGAAGACGGGGTGATGGTGGCCGAAGTGCCGCGCCGCTCGGTGCGCAGTGATCTGCCTTTGGTGGTTGGTGAAGGCGCAGGCGCGGCGATGCTTGAGGCGCGCGAGATTTTCGCGGTGCTGGCCCCGCTGGAGGGCCGGGTGCTGGGGCTGGTGCGCATGGGCGAGCGGCGCTGGGATGTGGTGCTGCAAAACAATGTGGTGAAATTGCCCGGCGTTGACGGGGCTGATGCGGCGCGCAGGCTCATGGCGCTGCAGGCCAGTGACGACATTCTGGACCGGGATGTCTCGGTGATCGATATGCGCAACCCCGACCGGCTGACGCTGCGCCTGAACGAAGAAGCGCTGCGCGAATTGCGCCGGTTGCGTGAAAAAATCCATGGAGAACGAGTATGAATGATTTGTTTGAGACCCAGCGCGAAATGCGCCATCGCCGCGAGGCTGCGATCAGGCGCGGGGTGGTCGCGGTGCTTGATATCGGGTCTTACAAAATATCCTGCCTTGTATTGCAGTTTTCCGAAGAAGAGCCGGAGGCGGGCGCGGCGGATGTGACCATGCCGCGCATGGGCAGCTTTCGGGTGGTCGGGGTTGGCACCATGCGCTCCAAGGGGGTGCGCTTTGGCGAGATCACCGATATGGGCGAGACCGAGCGTGCGGTCCGGGCGGCGGTGATCAAGGCGCAGAAGATGGCGGAATTGCGGGTGGATCATGTGATTGTCAGCTTTGCCGGTGGCCGCCCGCGCTCTTATGGGCTGAGCGGCGCGGTGGAGGTTGAGCAGGGCGAGGTTTCAGAGCGCGATATCGGCCGGGTGCTGGCCAGTTGCGAGGTGCCGCCCTATGGCAGGGACCGCGAGGCCATCCATGCCCTGCCGGTGAATTTCAGCCTTGATCATCGCACCGGCCTGGCGGACCCGCGCGGGCAAGTGGGGGCGAAGCTTTCGGTTGACATGCATATGCTGACCCTGTCGGATGCGCCGGTTTATGACCTGCTGGAATGTATGAAGCGCTGCGATCTGGAGGTGGCGGGGCTGTCCTTTTCCGGCTTTGCCAGCGGGGTTTCGACTCTGATGGAAAACGAGCAACAGCTTGGCGCGGCGATTGTCGATATGGGCGGCGGCTCGACCGCTATTTCGGTCTTTATGCGCAGGCACATGATTTATGGCGATGCGGTGCGCATGGGGGGTGAGCATATCACCAATGATATCTGTCAGGGGTTGCAGCTTTCTTACGACGATGCCGAGCGGATCAAAACCCTGCATGGCGGCCTGGTTGCCACCGGCTCTGACAGCCGCTACGAGATCGAGGTGCCCAACCCGATGGCGCAGTGGGAGAATGATCGCCGGATGGTCAGCCGCTCGGAACTGATCGGGGTGATGCGGCCGAGGGTCGAGGAGATTTTGGAAGAGGTGCGCGCGCGGCTTGATGCCTCGGGTTTTGAGCATCTGCCAAGCCAGCGCATTGTGCTGACCGGCGGTTCCAGCGCCATTCCGGGGCTGGAGGAACTGGCCGGGCGGATATTGGGCGGGCAGGTGCGCATTGGCCGCCCGCTGCGGGTGCAGGGCTTGCCGCAGGCCTCGGCCGGGGCGGCGTTTTCGGCGGCGGTGGGGCTGGCGCTGCATGCCTCTCACCCGATGGATGAATGCTGGGATTTCGAGATGCCGGTGGACCGGGTCGGCACGCGACGCATCAAGGCGGCGATGCGCTGGTTCAGGCAAAACTGGTAAATAGGGGTAGAATAAGTGGAAATACGCTTATATAGTGGGGTAACACAGGATATTGTGGCGAAATTGTGAAAAATGCGTGACGGAGTCGCGGCTTTGAGTTAGCATAACGAATCAATATATTGGGCGACAATGCCTCAAATCGGGGGCGAAATAATGCCTCTTATCGGGGCGGGGCAATGAGCATAGGCGGACAGAACATGGCTTTGAATTTACGGATGCCGGAGACAAATGACCTCAAACCAAGAATTACGGTTTTCGGGGTCGGGGGCGCAGGCGGTAACGCGGTCAACAACATGATCGACAAAAACCTCGACGGGGCGGAATTTGTGGTTGCCAATACCGACGCACAGGCGCTGAACCAATCGCAAGCCCCAAAGAAAATCCAGCTCGGCGAGCGCATCACCGAAGGGCTGGGCGCGGGCGCCAAGCCCGAAATCGGCAATGCAGCGGCGACCGAGAGCATCGACACGATCATCGACCACCTTTCCGGCGCGCATATGTGCTTTATCACCGCGGGCATGGGGGGTGGCACCGGCACCGGGGCCGCACCGGTGATTGCCAATGCAGCGCGCGAACTCGGGGTGCTCACTGTGGGTGTGGTGACCAAACCCTTCCAGTTTGAGGGCGCGCGGCGCATGACACAGGCCGAAGCCGGTGTGGAGGAGTTGCAGAAGGTGGTTGATACCCTGATCATCATCCCCAACCAGAACCTGTTTCGCCTCGCCAATGAAAACACCACCTTTACCGATGCTTTCTCCATGGCGGATGATGTGCTTTACCAGGGGGTCAAGGGTGTGACCGACCTGATGGTGCGCCCCGGGATCATCAACCTCGATTTCGCCGATGTGCGTTCGGTGATGGATGAAATGGGCAAGGCGATGATGGGCACCGGCGAGGCCTCGGGCGAGGACCGCGCCAAGAAGGCGGCGGAACTGGCAATCGCCAACCCGCTGCTGGACGAAATTTCGCTGAAATCGGCCAAAGGTGTGTTGATCAACATTACTGGCTCGCAGGATATGACCCTGTTTGAGTTGGATGAGGCCGCCAACCGCATTCGTGAAGAGGTGGATGCGGATGCCCATATCATCGTTGGCTCCACGCTGGACCCGGAGCTGGAAGGCCTGCGGGTATCGGTTGTGGCCACGGGGATCGATGTGGAGGAGGGCGAGGTTTCTGCGCCGATCGCCCGCCGCCCGATGCGCGAACCGCTCAAACCCCAGGCCGCCCCGGTGGATGTGACCGAGGAAGTGGCGGCAGAGATCGCCGCCGAGGCAGAGCCGGCACAGCCAAGCTTTATCGACCAGCAGGTCGCGATGGAGGCGGCAGAAGAAGCGGCCCCCGCCGAGCCTGCTGCGGAGCCTGAAGTGGCGGCTGCCGCGCCTGAACCCGTGCCATCTGCGGCGGAGCTGCGCTTGCAGGCGGCAGTGGCGCATGTGCCCGAGCCGGTTGAGGAAGAGACCCCGACCGCTGAGCCGGAAGATGTGAAACACTCGCGTTTTGCCATCAACAATCTGATCAACCGGATGACCGGCCATGCCAAGGAGGAAAAGCCGGCCCCGAGAGTGCAGCCCAGCATGCGCTCTGGCGGCCACAGCGCCCCGGCGCTTGATGTTGACCGCGAAGAGCAGGAACGCGTTGATATTCCTGCGTTTTTGCGCAGGCAGGCGAACTAGGTTTCATCTGGAACGAAGTTTCTTCCGGAACGAAGTTTCCTCCGAGACTGTGGGCACCTGCCTGGCGGGTGCCCATTTTTTAGCAGGGCCGGATTGTATATTGTTGCATTCAGACACAAAGAGTGACCAATGCCGCCCTGCCAGCCGGTTTAATAACGTTTAAACTTGATCTATATTGCGGTTAACGATTTTCTCCATTACCGGCAGGCGGTTATTGTGCAGCGGACATTTAAACGTGATATCCAGATTGTTGGCACCGGTTTGCATTTCGGCCGCCCGGCGCGGTTGCGGCTGAAGCCCGCCGCCGCCAATATGGGCATCTGGTTTTGCCGCACTGATATTAGCGGGTGTGACAACATGATCCCGGCATTGTGGGACATGGTGAATGACACCCGGCTTTCCACCGGCATTTCCAACGGGGCCGGGGTTTCGGTCTCGACCATTGAGCACCTGATGGCGGCGCTGGCGGGTTGTGGGGTGCATAATGCGATTGTCGAGATCGACGGGCCGGAAGTGCCGATTATGGATGGCAGCGCCACGCGCTTTGTTGCCGAGATCCAGCGCGCCGGTCTGGTGGAGCAGGGGCAGATGGCCACGCTGCTCGAGGTGCGCAAAACCGTGCGGGTGCGCAAGGGGGCGGCTTATGCCGAGCTTTCGCCGCTGGCGCGTTGCCAGATTGATTTCACCATCGAGTTTCCCGGCACGATTGTAGGCCACCAACAGGCATCGCTTGATTTGTGCAACGGCAATTTTGTGCATGAGCTGGCCAATTGCCGCACCTTTTGCCGGGTTGAGGATATCGAAAAAATGCGCGCCGCCGGCCGGGCGCTGGGTGGCTCATTGGAAAATGCACTGGTGATTGATGGTGA
>WFQA01000329.1 GCA_015487255.1 Paracoccaceae bacterium
CATAAGCCCCGCCGCGCCCGCAAAGATAAAGCGTGGCCCCGGCGATATCCGCCGCATTGCCCACCCGCCCCAGCGGCACATTTTTAGCCACCTTGGCCGCGCCTTCGGGCGCGCCAATGGCAAAGGCGGTCATTTTCGAGGGGAACGGCCCCGGCGCGATGGCGTTGACGGTAATGCGCCGGGCGGCAAATTCATTGGCCAGGGTTTTGGTCAGATGATGCACCGCCGCCTTGGAGGCGGTATAGGCATAAGCCCCCTCCGCCACCGGCACCGTGCCCATGACCGAGCCGATATTCACCACCCTTGAGGGGTCGTCATCACTGGCGGACGCCTCGAGCATAGGCAGCAACTCCCTGGTCAGGGTAAACAGCCCGGCCACATTGACCGACATGGTCTTTTGCCATTGCGCATGCGGAAAATCAGCGATTGGCGCGCCCCATGTGGTGCCGGCATTGTTGAACAGAATATCAAGCTTGCGCACCCGCGCCTTCACCGATTCCGCCAGCACCAGAATTGACTCCTCAGAGCCGACATCACCGGCAAAGCCTTCAGCCCGCCCCGGCGCGCGCAGATCATTGAGCCGCTCGGCCATGGCCACACAGCGCTCACCCTTGCGGCTGACCAACATCACATCAGCCCCGGCCCGCACCAGCGCCTCGGCGATCATCGCGCCAATACCGCTGCTGCCCCCGGTCACCAATGCAACCTTGCCTTTAAGGCTGAAAAGATTGTTCAGAAAATCCATATACGCCCCTCCGCTTGCCAAGCCCGATATAATTATGCCACAATTCAACCATAGACTAAATGAGATTTTGTAGTTTGTATACGCGTAACAAAGGGCCAAATTAATGGAATTGTTCATCCTTCTGGGCGCCGGCTTTTTGGGGGCGGTTTTTTTGTCTAGCCAGAGCGATTCTCCCGGCGTGTCTTTTTTGTGGAGGTTTCTGGCAGGCATCAGCGGCGGTGGCATTGCCTATTTAGCCCTGAGGTTGGGCGGCATCTTCCCGCAAACCCCCGATTTTGCCTCGTTCATATTGCTGTTTGTGGTGGGCGGGTTGAGCGGCGCGGCGGCTATGCTGCTTTATTTCGTGATCCGCCGCTTTATCAAATAGCCCGGCTCAAATAGCCTGGCGGGGCGGGGTTATTCCATCCCCAACACATCCAGCATCGAATATTGCCCCGGCTTTTGCCCATGCCCCCATAGCGCGGCTTTGAGCGCGCCACGGGCAAACAGCATCCGGTCCGAGGCGATATGCCTGAGCGATATCCGCTCGCCCATTCCGGCAAAGATAACCTCGTGCTCGCCCACCACATCCCCGCCGCGCAGCGCGGCAAAGCCGATATGGCCGGCGCGGCGTTCGCCGGTAATGCCCTCGCGCGCCAGATCACGGATATCATCGAGCTTATGCCCGCGCCCCTCTGCCGCCGCCTCGCCCAGCATCAGGGCCGTGCCCGAGGGTGCATCGACCTTGTGACGATGGTGCATCTCCACCACCTCGATATCAAAATCCTCGTCCAGAGCGGCGGCGACCTTGCGGGTCAGCACGCTCAGCAGATTGACCCCGAGGCTGAAATTGCCCGAGCGGATGATCGGCGCATGGCGCGAAGCCGCTTCGAGCCGGGCGAGATCATCCGCGCTCAACCCCGTGGTGCCGATCACATGTGCCGCGCGCACCTGCGCGGCGATCTCGGCATTGGCCATGGTGGCCTCGGGGGTGGTGAAATCAAGCAAGGCATGGGCGTGTTGCAATGTATCAAGCGGGTTGTCGCGCACGATAACCCCGCGTGCGGCACCACCCATCACCTCGCCCAGATCATGCCCGACCCAAGCATGGCCCGGCCGCTCGGACACGCCGGCCAAACTGGCGCCGGCATGCTCATCCACCGCGCTGAGCAGCATCTGCCCCATGCGCCCAGAAACCCCCATCACCGCAATATTCACCTGCCCGCTCATCGCGCTCTCCTGCCCTGATTTCCCCAGCTTTACCCCGCCCAAAGCTTGACTTCAACACGCTTGCCCGCCATATCCGCCCCATGGCTAAAAACAAATCATCAAATCGCGGCCCCGGCCAGCGGCAATTGCGGGTTGGCGAGAGCATCCGCCGCATTCTCTCTGAGGTTTTCGCCCGGGGCGAGCTGCATGACCCGGAACTGGCCCATGTGTCGATCACCGTGGGGGAGGTGCGCATGTCGCCCGACCTCAGCGTTGCCACGGTTTTTGTGCTGCCGCTGGGCGGGGAAAATGCCGGGGAAGTGGCCCGCGCGCTGGCCCGCAATAAAGGCGAGCTGCGCCAGTTGGTCACCAAGGAGCTGAATATCCGCTTTTCGCCAGATCTGCGGTTTTTGCCCGACCTGACCTTTGACCAGATGGCGGAAACCGAACGCCTGCTCAACCTTGATGCGGTAAAGCGCGACCTCGCCAAGCCCGACGAGCCGGAATGAGTGAAGCGCGCCTATTCGTCACCTCGGCGCGCCAGCAGCCGCTCAACTGCCTGCTTTCGCTCAAGGTTGGCAGCACGTTTCTGCGCAACCTGATTTACGTGCTGGATAACGGCGAGATCTTCAGCCGGGTTGAAAAGGAATTCCCCACCGGGCTGCACAACCGCGAGCTAACCGCAGCTGAACTGGCGCAGGAGGTTTCGTTTTATGTGGTGCGCGACCCGGTGGCGCGGTTTTTCTCGCTTTATTTTGACAAGGTCGTCGGCAAGGAGGAAAACCGCTTTCCCTGGATCATCGAAAAGCTGAAGGCGCATCGGGTCTTTCATGAAGGGGTGGATTTGAGCCTGAACCAGCATCGGGATAACTGCATGTCTTTGCTTGGATTTTTGGGGGTGCGGCTGCGCGGGAAGCTCAAAAATCCGATCAACCCGCATTGGAACAAGCAGATCACCCGCGTCGCCAAAGGCATAGAGTTCGGCCTGCAGCCTTTGATGCTGGAAAACCTCGAACCCCAGCTTTTGCAGATTGCCGACGGGCGGATAGAGGGGCTGGAACAGGCGGCAAAAATGGTGCAGAGTCGCAACCGCTCACCGCAGCCGCCAGTGGCAAAAAGCATTTTGACCCGCGAAATGCACGAGAAAATATCAGCGCTTTATCCCGAGGATATCCAGCTTTATGATCTGGTGAAAACCGGTTGGGAAGTGCTGGGCAAGCCGCCCGAAATCAAGCTTTAGGATATTTTCATGGCAAGACGTAAAAAAGGCCGGCCGCTCAATGGCTGGCTGGTGATCGACAAACCCCTTGGCATTACCTCGAGCGCGGTGGTCAACAAGGCGAAATGGGCGTTTGATGCCCAAAAGGCCGGCCATGCCGGCACGCTGGACCCCGACGCCACCGGGGTGCTGGCCATTGCCTTTGGCGAGGCGACCAAAACCGTGCCTTTTGTGACCGATTCGCTGAAAGCCTATCGTTTTACCCTGCGCCTCGGGCAGGCCACCAACACAGATGACGGCGAGGGCGAGGTGATTGCCGAATCAGATAACCGCCCGAGTGCCGAGGATATCCGCGCCGCCCTGCCCGCCTTTAGAGGGGATATCATGCAGGTGCCGCCGCAATATTCCGCCGTGAAGGTTGACGGCGAGCGCGCCTATAAACGCGCGCGTGACGGCGAGGAGATGGCGCTGAAAGCAAGGCCGCTTTTGGTGGAGAGCCTCGAGCTGGTCGAGATGCCCGACCCCGACCACGCGGTGCTGGAAATGACCTGCGGCAAGGGGGGCTATGTGCGCTCCATCGCGCGGGACCTTGGCGCGGCGCTGGGTTGCTTTGGCCATGTGGTGGCACTGCGCCGCCTCTGGGCCGGGCCGTTCGAGATCGAAGACAGCATCCCCTTTGCCAGGCTTGACGAGCTGGCCAGGGACCGGGCACTGGATGATTTTTTGCTGCCGCTGGAAGCGGGGTTGAACGACCTTGAGGAGCTGCCCTGCACCCCCGAAGGCGCGGCAAGGTTGCGCAATGGCAACCCGGGGCTGGTGCTGGCGGCAGATGTGGAATATGGCGAGGAGTGCTGGGCCTCGTTTAACGGTGTGCCGGTGGCGATCGGGGTTTATAAGGCCGGTGAATTGCACCCTTCAAGGGTTTTTGTATTGGAGGGCTGACATGGAAAACCACTTCGGGCAGCCCGTTGGCAATCCCGTTGATTATGCGGATGCGAAACTGCCGCAACGCACCCCACTGCACGGCCGATATTGCCATCTGGAGCCGTTTGCTCTCGACAAGCACGCCGATAGCCTGTTTGACGCCTATCAGACCGACAGTGGCGGCAAAAACTGGACCTATCTGCCTTACGCCGCCTTTGATGACCGCGCAAAGTTCAAAGCATGGGCGAAGGCAACCTGCACCGGCACAGACCCGTTTTTTTATGCGGTCATAGACCCCGAAAGCGGCCATGCCATCGGGCTGGCCAGCTATTTGCGCATCAATCCGGCTGCGGGCAGTATCGAGGTTGGCTGGATCAATTTTTCACCGCTGTTGCAAGGCACCCGCGCCTCGACCGAGGCGATGTATCTGATGATGCAAGAGGCGTTCAAGCTGGGTTATCGCCGCTACGAATGGAAATGTGACAGCCTGAACGCCCCGTCAAACCGCGCCGCCAAGCGGTTGGGCTTTACCTATGAGGGCACCTTTCGGCAGGCGCTGGTTTATAAAGGCCGCAATCGAGATACCGCGTGGTATTCGGTGCTTGATAATGAATGGCCCGCCTTGCAGCGCGGTTTTGAGCAGTGGCTGTCAGCCGATAATTTTGATGCAACCGGGCGTCAGATCAACAAGCTGCATATGCGATGAGCAGATAGCGGGCTAGCGCCCCCGCAACAACACCCCGGCGATTTCCACAAAACCCGCCCCGCCGCGCGCCTTGCTGACAAAACCGGGCTTGGCGGGCAGGTCATCACCAAAATCCAGCACATTGGCCACCCCGCACGCATAGGGAAAAAACGCAAACATCGGGCTGTCATTCGGGCTGTCACCGCAAAACACCACCTTGTCACGCATCTTGTCGATATCAAGCCCCAGCTCGCGGTTGGCGAATTTGCGGCTCATGGAAAGCTTGTCATATTGGCCAAACCAGCCGTTGACATGGATCGAGGATATCTTGGCCACCGCGCCTTCCTGTTCAAATATCGCCTTGATCTGCCGCACGGAAGCCGCATCGAGTGCCGGCACATCCTCGCAAAAATCTATCGCCAGATCCGCCTCGCGGTAAGGCTGGTCAGCCGAAACCGCACTGCCCGGGACCTCTTTCAGCACCCGCGCCCGGATGGTTTGCAGCCGCTCTTGGCCGATCTGCCGGGTGCTGGCATCCTGCTCGTAAACCCGCTTCATTTGCCGCTTTTGCCCATCATAGGCAAAGTAAAACGCGCCGTTTTCCCCCACCACCCCGGCCACCGGCCAGATACGGGCGATCATATCACACCAGCCCGCCGGGCGGCCGGTGACCGGCACCACATGTATACCCGCCTCGCTCAGCGCCTCAAGCGCTGCGTAAGCCTCGGCGGGCAGATGGCCATCGGTGGTCAGGGTGTCGTCGATATCGGTGAACACACAGGCAATGCCTTTGGCGATATCGGCGGGAAAAGCGCTGAGCGGTTGCATGGTCTGGCTCCGTTGGGTTGCGGCTGCCCAGCTTATAGAAACAGCGCGCAATGGAAAAGCCCTATCGGGTGAGCGACATGAACAGCTTTGGCAGCTTTTCCGGCAGGCTTTCCACCCGGTCGATCACGGTGAAATTGTTGCGCCCGAAAATATCGGCAACATAATCATCGGCATTGGGGTCAAGGCTGATGCAATAGGTGCTCACGCCCTTGCTGGCCAGCTCACCAACGGCGATATGGGTGTCGTCTTGCAGATATTTCGGGTCTGCCACGTCGATATCATGCGGCTCGCCGTCGGTCAGCACCAGCAGCAGGCGCTTTTCCTCTTTGCGCTTGGCCAGATAGGCCCCGGCATGGCGCAACGCCGCGCCCATGCGGGTGGAGTGGCCGGCCTTCATGCCCGCCAGCCGCGCTTTTGGCACCTCCCCCCATGGCTCCCCAAAAGCCTTGAAATGGCTATAGCTGACCTCGTTGCGGGTGTTGGAGTTGAAGCCGCCAATCGCCAGCGGGTCGCCCAGCGCCTCTACCGATGCGGCCAGCAGCGCCGCCGCCTCCTGGCTGAGTTGCAGGATGGTGCTTTTGGCCCCCTGCGGCACATCGTTGATCGATTCAGACAGATCAAGCAGCAGCAGCACCGCAATATCGCGGCCATCCTTGACATGGCTTTGCATGATGCGGGTATCGGGGGTGGTGCCGATGCGGTAATCAATCGCGGCGCGGATGGCGGTATCGAGGTCCAGATCATCGCCCTCATTCCGGTAGCGCACCCGCTTGCGCTGCTGGGGTTTGAGCAGGTCAACAATCGCCTTGAGCTGCTTGAGCAGGCGCTGGTGCTTTGCCAGCAGCTTGTCAATCTCACCGGCATTTCCCTGCGCTTGCAGGCTTTCAAACACCGTCACCCAATCGGGGCGATAGCTTTGCAGCTGGTAATCCCACTCAGGGTAAAAGCGCGGCGGCAACAGCCCGTCATCCTGCGCCTCGGCCAGCCGGTTTTGCGCCCCGTGGTCGGAGTGGAAATCATCCTGCTCCTCGGCCTCCTCCAGAAACATCCATAAATAGCGGTTGTCATCTCGATAGCTGACCTCGGTATCCTCGAACCACACATTGGGCTTGCGAAACGCGTGCTCGTAGTTTTTGGCCAGCCATTGCACCCCAAGCTCTACCGCCAGTTGCTGCTCATGCGGGTTGGCCATCACCCGTTCGCGAAACAGCGCGGCATATTCCAGCACCGCCGGGTCGGTATAGCTGTGGCCGGGGTTGAGAATGGCATAGGACAGCATCGCCAGCCTGTGCCGGATACAGGCCCAGCCCTCGGGGCAGGTGCCGGGCCTGGGCGCGGGGTGCAGCGATACCCAGAGCGGGCGCAGCCCCGGATATTGCTGCATGGCGAGGTGCTCGATGCGGGCATCCTCGAAAATCTCGATGGCGATATGCTGGAACACGCTGAAATTATCGGCCAGCAGCGGCTTGCTCCATTTTTTATGGGCCAGCATATGGGCGATGGTGGCGTAATAGCGCTCCAGCCCGGAAACCGTGCCGAGATCCTCGTAAACATCGGGCAGGTGCAGCCCGAGCTTGTCCAGATGCGGCTTGGGCTTGCGGGCGGTGTCAAAGGCTTCGGAATAGGGGTGGAAATCAAGCGAGGTTTCAAAAAATGCCCGCTGGAACATGCCAAGCTGGCGCTCGGCATCCATGAAAAGCGTGCCGGCGCGCTGTTTGACCAGCATCGCCTTGGCATCGGCGCTTTGCAGGCTGAAATAATCCGGCAGGCGGTGCGGGTGGTCGCGGTAGACCCTGATGCCGTAATCCACCCAGGCCTGCACGCCGGGCAGCGAAAGCTGGGCAAAAAGATAAGGCGCGCGGGCCAGCAATGGCGCGGTGCCCTCTTTGGCCTCGGCCACCATCTTACGGATCATCCGCAGCCAGATGCGCAACAGATCAGGGTTATCAAGCCGCCTTGCCACCGCCGCCAATGTGCCGAGAAACGGGCCGATGGAGCCGCGCACCGCTTCTGAAGACAGATGCGCGCAAAGCCCGGCCACCTCGGGCAGGATCGCGGCATCGGCATGTTTGACCACCTCGGGCATGTCATCAAGGTAAAGCAGCGGCAGCTCCATGCCCCGGCCCAGCGCACAGATTTTGTCGGTGCCGGCAAGCCATGCGGTGAGCGCGGCTTCGTCCATCACCCCTTGCGCCCGCCCCAGCGCCGCCTCGAAAATGTCATCCACCTTTGAAACGCTGCATTTCAGCCGGTCGCGCCAGATTTTGGCTTGCGGTTGCATCTATCCAAGGATCATTTCAACGGCCGCATCGAGGGTGGCGCGAATATCCGCATCATCGGAAAGCGGGCGCACCATGGCCATTTTGGCAGCCTCGACCGGCGCAATACCGCCTTGAATCAGCATCGCGCCATAAACCAGCAGCCGGGTGGAAATACCCTCGTCAATGCCGTGGCCCTTCAGGTTGCGGGCCTTGTGGGCGATTTCGACCAGCTTTTGCGCCATCTCGCGGCCCACCCCGCCTTCGCGCATCACAATTTCGGCTTCGGCAGTGGCCTCGGGGTAATCAAAATCCAGCGCGGTAAAGCGCTGCTTGGTCGATTGCTTGAGGTCTTTCATCAGGCTCTGGTAGCCGGGGTTATAGGAGATCACCAGCTGGAAATCCGGGTGGGCGTGCAGTAATTCACCCTTTTTATCCAGTGGCAAAACCCGGCGGTGGTCGGTCAGCGGGTGGATGACCACGGTGGTGTCCTGGCGCGCCTCGACCACCTCGTCAAGATAGCAGATCGCCCCGATCCGCGCCGCCACGGTCAGCGGGCCATCCTGCCAGTTGGTGCCGTTTTTATCGAGCAAAAAACGCCCGATCAGGTCTG
Source organism: Paracoccaceae bacterium (assembly GCA_015487255.1). GTDB lineage: Bacteria > Pseudomonadota > Alphaproteobacteria > Rhodobacterales > Rhodobacteraceae > UBA3077. The sequence continues at coordinate 8,461 of WFQA01000329.1, forward strand.
CTGCCGTCATATCCTCGTTACAGGCGACCGTGATCAGCGGCTTGCCGAGCTTCCAGGCCATATATTCGACAAAGCGCGATTTGCCACAGCCGGTGGGGCCTTTGACCATCACCGGCAGGCGGGCGGCATAAGCGGCCTCGTAAAGCTCGATTTCCGCACCGGTTGCGTGGTAAAACGGCTCGGTGTCGATCTGGAATTGCCGGGCATCAACCATGGTATTCATCCTCTGCTCCTTATGAAAACCCTATCGGGCACTGGCTTGCAGGTTTTGCCCCGCCAAGGCAGCGGGGCAAAACGGCCTATTTATGCACGCCGAGCTTTTCGCGCCAGCCGGGGTAGAACTGGTCCGCATCCCCCGGGAAGCTCTCAAACGCGCCTTTGGTTTCCGGGTGGTCCTTGGCGTAATCCACCAGATCGATCCCGGCCTGCCATGCCTCGTAGGACTGGCGCAGCGAGGTCGCGCCGGCAGCGATGCCGTCCTTATGGCCCAGCGCGCCGCCGCCCGAGGTCTGGATCACGTTGCAATGGCCGAGATTGTCGAAAAATCCGGGCAGGCGCAAAGCGTTCATGCCACCCGAGATGATCGGCGAGGTGGGCTTCATGCGCTCCCATTCCTGGTGGAAATGGGTGCCCATCACGCTATCCTCCATCAGCATTTGTGACAGAACGGTGTCGGAATTATACCCCTCCATCTTGCCAAACCCCATGGTGCCGGTATGGATGCCCGAAGCCCCCGACATGCGCGCCCATTTCATATGCGCCAATGCGGTGTAGCCCCGGTTGCTTTCCTCGCCGGTAACCATGCCGTGGCCAGCACGGTGATAATGCAAAAACTGGTTGGGGAAGTTGCGCCGCGCGGTGGTGACCATGCCACAGCCGCCAACAAAACCATCGACCAGCAGCGCCACGTTTTCGGCCAGCCCGCCAAACTGCTCCAGCACATATTCGCCGCGCGCCACCATTTCGGCGGGGTCGTCAGCGGTAATGTTGGCCGAGAAGATTTTCGCCTGCCCGGTATCATCCATGGCGCGCTTCATCGCATCGACGATCAACGGAATGCTTTCGCGCATCGGGGCATAAACCTGATTGCCCTGCGGCTCGTCGTTTTTGATGAAATCGCCGCCAAGCCAGAACTGGTAGCAGGCATCGGCAAAAGGCTTGGGCCGAAGGCCGAGCTTGGGCTTGATGATGGTGCCGACAACCATGCCGCCATTATCCAGATCGCGGCCCAGAATGCGCCACATATCCTGAATGCCCATGCTCGGCCCGTCAAACAGGCGCAAAAAGCCCTGCGGCACGTAAAAATCCAGCAGCTTGGCGTATTCCACATCGCCCATGGCCTGATTGTTGCCCACCATGCAGGTCATCAATGAAACCACCATCGCGCGGCCATCGGTGATATTGCGGTCAAACAGATCGATCGGATAAGCGATTTTCATCAGCTCTTTTTCCTCGTCAATCTCATAGCAGATCGCATCCAGCCCCTTGGTGAAATCATCGGTGGTGACGGTCTGCACATTGGTGCCGGTCGAGCTTTCGGCGCAAAAATGCGCGGCGGTGCCGATATAATCAAAAAACCCCGGTGCCGGTTTCATTTTATAAGCGGCCAGCACATGGCGGCCATCGCTTATCAGTTTCTTCTCGTCCAAGGTCAGGTCGCTGTAGCGGCTGGTCTGGTCTAGCATGTCATTCTCCCTCAACAGTGCCGGTTGCATAAATTCAAATATTCTTATCTGGAAGCTACAACCCGCTTGACATAGAGTAAAATTGATTGTTTCTATTATTGGCATAGACAATATCTATGGATAGCACCCCCATGCCCAAGCTGAGCCAAAGCAATATCCTGCAAGGGCTGACCCTGCGACAGTTGCAGATTTTCGAGGCGGTGGTGCGGCTCAAGGGCTATACCCGCGCTGCCGAGGCGCTCAACCTTTCCCAGCCTACGGTTTCGATGCAGATCAAGAAACTGGGCGAGACCCTCGGCCTGCCGCTGCTCGAGCAGGTTGGCCGCACCATCCACCCCACTGCGGCGGGGCGCGATGTGTATGAAACCGCGCGGGAGATCCTGCACGGGGTGCTGGCGCTGGATGATCTGGCGGCCGAACATAAAGGCGTGGTGCGGGGTGATCTCAGCCTGGCGGTGATCAGCTCCGCCACCTATTTTATGCCGCATCTGCTGGGGGCTTTCATCAACCGCCACCCCGCGCTGCACCCGCGGCTGACCATAACCAACCGCGCCAAGGTGCTGGAGCGGCTGCGCTCCAATCAGGATGACCTGCTGATCATGGGGCAGGTGCCGCAAGAAATCGCGGTTA
>WFQA01000330.1 GCA_015487255.1 Paracoccaceae bacterium
CCTTGCTGGTAATTCTTGGCCAGATTGCCAAATTTGGTGAACTCGGCCTCGAAAGACAGGTCGATCGTGCCAATCGGCCCGTGGCGCTGCTTGCCGACAATCACCTCGGCCTTGCCCTGCACCTGGCTCATTTCATCCTGCCAGGTCAGCATTTTATCCACATCATGCTCGCCGGGCTTTTCGCGCTCCTTGTAATAATCCTCGCGGTAAACAAACATCACCACGTCGGCATCCTGCTCGATCGAGCCGCTCTCGCGCAGGTCCGACAGCATCGGGCGCTTGTCTTCGCGGCTTTCCACCTGGCGCGAAAGCTGGGAAAGCGCGATAACCGGGATATTCAGCTCCTTGGCGATCGCCTTCAGCCCCTGAGTGATTTCGGACACCTCGTTGACCCGGCTATCCTTGGCAGTGGCCGGACGGATCAGTTGCAGATAGTCGATCACCAACACATCCAGCCCGTGGCGGCGCTTCAGGCGGCGGGCGCGGGCGGCGAGGGTGGAAATGGGCAAGGCGGCGGTATCGTCGATATAGAGCGGGCATTTCTCCAGCTCTTTTGCCGCTTCGACAAATTTGCGAAACTCCGCCTCGTTCAGATCGCCCCGGCGGATATTTTCGGACGGAATGCGCGCCGCCTCGGAAAGGATGCGCGCCGCCAGTTGATCGGCCGACATTTCAAGGCTGAAAAACCCGACTACCCCGCCATTGACCGCCCCTTCAGTGCCATCGGCCAACAGGCCTTTTTGATAGCTCTTGGCGATATTATAAGCGATATTGGTGGCCAATGAGGTTTTGCCCATCGAGGGGCGACCAGCCAGTATCAGCAGGTCCGATTTATGCAGCCCGCCGAGCTTTTTATCCATATCCACCAGCCCGGTTGAAATGCCCGAAAGCTGGCCATCGCGGTTATAGGCGGCCTGGGCGGAATCAACCGCGCTGGTCACCGCGCGCAGGAAAGATTGAAAACCGCTTTCGGCATTGCCCTTTTCGCCTAGCAGATAAAGCGCCTGCTCGGCCTCGACGATCTGCTCGTCGGGCTGTTTATCAACCTCGACCGAAGCGGCCTTGCCGGCAATATCCTGCCCGATGGCGATGAGATCACGCCGCACGGCCAACTCATAGATTTGCTGGGCATAATCCTTTGCGGCAAACAGCGAAATCGACGCCCCGGCGAGGCGGGCAAGATAGGCGGCGCCGCCCAGTTCCTTCAGCCCCTCGTCATCCTCGAAAAACGCCTTCAGGGTCACCGGCGAGACCAGCATGTTTTTCTGGATACGGGCGGCGGATTTCTCAAAGATGCGCTGATGCACCGGGTCAAAGAAATGCGAATCATCAACAATGGCCGCGACCCGGTCATAAACATCGTTATTGACCAAAAGCGCGCCCAGAAGCGCCTGTTCTGCCTCGATGTTATGGGGCAGGGTGGTTTCCCCTGCCTCCATGCCCTGCCCGCCATCTGCCATAGCTGCCCCCTTTTGCATGGCCCGACTATACAGGGTCAGCCAGCAAAACGCGCCTGTGAATTACGGGGATAACGGGGATAAGATGAATTATTTTTCGCCAGGTGCAGCTTGCTCCAGCCCAAGCCTGGCTGCCATCCAGCGATAGATCAGCACCGCGCCCAGCGCGCCGATGGTGGCGCCCATGATGATATCACCCAGGTAATGCACCCCGATCACCATGCGGCTATAGCCCACCACTGCCGCCAGTGCCAAAAGCGGCCAGCGCAGCACCGGAATGGCCATGCCCGCTGCCATTGCAAAAGCAAAGGCGGTGGTGGCGTGCCCCGAGGGCCAACTGGCGAAATCGCTGCCAAAGGTGAAGGGGAAAAACCCGTATTCCATCATATAGGGCCGCGCCCGGCCAACGATCACTTTCAGCACCATGGTGACCGCCCCGGTGCCGGCTACCGCCATCAGAACAATCAGCGATTTTTTGCGCATGGAAAGCCAGAACGGATTTTCCGGGCTGATTTTATGGAAGATAAACCCCGCCATCCAGGTGGCGATCAGCAAAAGCGCCATCCAGGTGGCATTCCCCAATTCGGTGATCAACTCCCATCTTTCGCGCTCAGCCGGGCTGGTGGCCAGCGCATATGGTTCAACCCGTTGATCTAACAGGAAAATGCTGGCAATAGAGAGGAAAAAGCCGATCAGGGCAAGGACAAGGATACGGGCGTTGGACATTGGGTTCTCCATAGAAAAGGGCCGTGCGTATTTTGCGCACGGCCCTTTGTGTTTTGCAAGCAGGGATTAGGCCTCGGGCTGCTCGGTATCTTCAGCCGGCGCGTCCTGCACCGGCTCATGCTCATCGTCGTCTTCACGCGCGGCGGCACCAACATCGTCAAACAGCTCGGCGATATCAAATTCGGCTTCGGCGTCAGCCTCGGCCTGCAATTCCTGAATGCTCTTGCCGCTGGCTTGCAGCTCGGCTTCTTCAACCGAGCGGGCAACGTTGATGGTGATGGTAACCTGCACTTCCGGGTGCAGCACCACGGTCATGTCATGCAGGCCCAGCTCTTTAACCGGGGCATTGAGCACCACTTGGCGCTTGTCCACGGTAAAGCCGCCTTCGGTTGCCACATCTGCCGCATCGCGGTTGGTGACCGAGCCATAAAGCGAGCCGGCGTCAGACGCGGAGCGGATGACAATAAAGCTTTGCCCGTCGAGCTTGCCCGCAAGCGCTTCGGCCTCTTTTTTGGTCTCCAGGTTGGCAGCCTCAAGCTGGGCGCGCTGGGTTTCAAAGCGCTCCAGGTTGGCTTTGGTGGCGCGCAAAGCCTTGCCTTGCGGCATCAGGTAATTGCGGGCAAAGCCGTTTTTGACCTTGACGACATCACCCATCTGGCCAAGCTTGGCCACGCGTTCGAGAAGAACTACTTCCATTGGTTCTCTCCTATTTCACAGCGTAAGGCAGCAGGGCCACAAAACGTGCGCGTTTGATGGCACGGGCCAGCTCACGCTGTTTTTTGGCCGATACGGCGGTGATACGGGAAGGCACGATTTTGCCACGCTCGGAAATATAGCGCTGCAGCAGCTTCACGTCTTTATAGTCGATTTTCGGGGCATTATCACCCGAGAAAGGACAGGTCTTGCGGCGGCGAAAAAATGGTTTATCAGCCATTGGTTTAGTCCTTTCTAATCGCGGCGCGGGCGGCGCGGGCGCTCGTCACGGCTGTTTTTGGCCTGCACAACGGCTGATGGGCCTTCTTCATGCGCGTCAACCTTGATGGTCAGCACGCGCATTACATCATCATGCAACCGGGCGAGGCGCTCCATTTCCTGAACGGCTGCACTTGGGGCGTCCGACTTTATAAAGGCATAATGGCCTTTGCGGTTTTTGTTGATCTTGTAGGCCATGGTTTTCAGGCCCCAGTATTCGCTGTCAACAACTTTGCCATCATTGTCAGCGAGAATGCCGCCAAAGTGCTCGATCAGCGCCTCGGCCTGCGCGTTGGAAAGATCCTGACGCGCGATCATAACATGCTCGTAAAGAGCCATATCATATTCCTTCATTTCAAGCGTGCTTCAAAATGCGGCTGTTAGCATCCCCCATCCGCATACGAGAGGCATCCGCGATAAGTGAGTGCGGGGGATGGTCGGGTTATAACCGGGTGGCGCTGGAATGCAAGAGCAGAATAGCGGGCAACAGAGGGTGAAACAGCTTGCTGCCCAAAGGGGCAAGTCATGGTGTGTATCCGGTTTATAGCCGGATGGTGATAATACCGATCACTATAATAAGTGCGGCAATGATCTTGCCTGTATCGGCTTTTTCCTTCATCCACAAAACCCCGATCAGCACCGCAAACAGCACCGAGGTTTCGCGCAGGGCCGTGACCAGCGCAATCGGCGCAACCGTCATTGCCCAGACCGCAATCCAGTAGGTGAGCAGCGAAAGCCCCCCGGCAAAAGCGCCAATGCCCCAAAGCCTGGCTGAAGCCTTAAAAGGCCGCGCGCCACGGGTGAGCAGGGTGGCACTGCTGAAAATAACCGCATCCATGATGAACAACCAGGCGATAAACAACGTGGCACTGCCGGCAACACGCGCGCCAAGCCCGTCAACAATCGAATAACCCGCCGTGCAGAGCGCCGAGCCAAGCGCAAAGGGAATGAGCGCGCGGGCCTCGCCTTTTTTAAACACCCCGTGCGCCATCAGGATAATACCAACCCCGATCAGGGCAATGCCGATATATTCCTTGGCCAGCAGCTCGTCAGAAAGCACAAAAAATCCGGCCAGCACCACGATCATCGGAGCGACGCCGCGGGCAATCGGGTAAACTCGGCTCAGGTCTCCGTGCCTGTAAGCCGCGGCGAGAAACATCTTGTAGCCCGCATGCAGCACCCCCGAGGCAAGCAGCCACAGCCAGACTTCGCCGCGCGGCAGCGGTAAGAATGCCGCCATGGCCAGCCCCATGACCCCTTGTGTGATTGTCAGCAGCAGCACGCCCTGAAAGCGGTCGCCACCGGCGCGGATCACTGCATTCCAGCTCGCATGCAAAAAGGCGGCAACAAGCACGGCAAGAAAGACGGTGGTTTCCATTTATGCCCCCGGGA